>DASWCA010000155.1:0-39450 GCA_036390355.1 Acidobacteriaceae bacterium | reverse complement strand
GAGGAAGCGCTGCTCGCGATCCTGTTCATTTTCTCGATTCACTTCGTCAACACGCATCTTCGCCCGGGCAGTTTTCCGATGGACATGGTGATCTTCACGGGGAAAGAGACGGAAGAAGAGTTCAAGAAAAAGCGCACCCTTGAGTACGAGCGTCTGGCCGCACAAGGGAAGCTGGAAGCCAGGGTCGGAGACAAGCCCGTATATTGGTGGGTGAACTTCGCCAAAGTTGTGGGGACCATCGCGATCCTGATCGGGCTGGTTCTTCTCGTATTGACACTGATCGCCTACTTCGGCGGTCATTAATCCACAGCAGAGGTCTGCATGTCTCAGTTCAGCAAAATAGAGCAGAAACTTCGTCCGGTCCTCTTTTACGGAAACAATCCGATCAGCTTGATCGGTGGCGCGCTGACGACTGCCTCGGCGTTTGTGCTTGTCGGCTTCTGGGTCGTCGCGTTCTTTGGACATAGCGGCTCGAACAACCCTTATGTCGGCCTGGTCGTCGACCTGTTTCTCCCGGGTCTGTTCGTCTTCGGTTTGATCCTGATTCCGCTTGGCATCTGGCTGCGGCGGAAGCAACTCAAGGCGTTGGGTCCGCTGCCTTCTGTCTATCCGGCCATCGATCTGAAGGATCCATTCTTCCGGCGCGGGATTGAAGTTGTAATTGCGGCAACGTTCATCAACTTTGTCATTGTTGGCACGGCGAGCTATCGCGGCATCTCGTTCATGGATTCGCCGAACTTCTGCGGGCAGACGTGTCACGTGATGGCGCCGCAATGGGCGGCCTACCAGGTCTCTCCGCACTCGCATGTGGCGTGTGTGGAGTGCCACATTGGCTCTGGCGTTTCGGCAGCCGTGCATGCGAAGGTGAACGGGACGAAGCAGTTGATCGAAGTGACGCTCGGCAATTATCCGACGCCGATCAGGGCTTCGCTCGCCTTGTTGCGGCCAGCGCGCGCGACCTGCGAAGAGTGTCATTCGCCGACGCGATTTGTCGGGGAAAAGCTGCTGGTAGAGACGGCTTTTGCAGACGACGAGAAGAATTCGCTCACCAAGACCGTGCTGGTGCTGCACCTGGGCGGCGTTGATTCGCTGTCGCATTTGAGCGGAATTCATGGGCATCATCTGGACCACTACGAATATGTGGCGACGGACAGCACGAACCAAAACATCATTTCGGTGAAGCAGCGAAATGCAGACGGCTCGACAACGGAGTACCTCAGCTCCGACTGGAAGGGCCCGGTCGCCGGCGTGGTCCGGCAGATGGACTGCATGGACTGCCACAACCAGGCGACCCATGTCTTCCGGGCGCCTCAGGACGCGATCAACGAGGCAATGCAGAATGGAAGCCCGAATCCGGCGCTGCCATTCGTGCACAAGAAGGGCATGGAACTGATCCAGGCGCAGTACACGTCGCAGGATGAGGCGGCTGCGAAGATCACGTCGGGGATGCAGGATTTCTATCGCACGCAGTATCCGGGGATCTTTACCGGGCAGCGCGGCGCGGTGGACGATGCGGCCAAGACGCTGGTCGCAATCTACCAGCGGAACGTCTTTCCAAACATGAAGGTGACCTGGGGAACGTACCCGAACAATATCGGGCACAATAATTTTCCGGGCTGCTTCCGGTGCCATGACGGCAACCACACGTCGAAGGATGGGAAGACGATCAGCAACGACTGCGCGCTGTGCCACAACCTGCTGGCGGTGGAGGAGGCAAATCCGAAGCAGCTTTCGGATCTCGGGCTGCAGTCGCAGATCCCTTAGCGGTTCAGGCTTCGAAGAAAAGAAAATCCCTCTCAGTCGCATCAGGCTGAGAGGGATTTGTTTTTGTTAGCTGATTTCGAGGATTTCTTCGCTCGATCCGGCGATTTCCTTTGCACGCTCGGCAACCTTGCGCGCCACGTCGAAGAACGGCTTGGCGATTGCGCTGTCGGGGCTGGCGAGCGTTACCGGCAGCCCGCGATCGCCACCGGAGCGGATCGCGGGATCAAGTTCGAGCGCTCCGAGGAATTCGATCCCAAACTGCTGTGCAGTGCGCTCTGCTCCGCCGCTGGAGAAGATGTCGATGACCTGCTGGCAGTGCGGGCAGGTGAAGTGGCTCATGTTTTCGACGATGCCGATCACTTCGACTTTGACCTGGTGGAACATCTCGATGGCCTTGCGCGCGTCCTGCAGGGATACGTCGCTCGGCGTCGATACCACTATGGCGCCGGTCAGCGGAACGGTCTGCACCAGCGAGATGACTACATCGCCCGTTCCCGGAGGCAGGTCGACGATCAGGAAGTCGAGTTCGCCCCACTCCACCTGCTGGATAAACTGCCGGATGATCTGGTGCAGCATTGGGCCGCGCATCACCATCGGCTTGTCGCCGGGCGAGATCAGGCCGACCGAGATGAACTTCACGCCATGTGTCTCCAGCGGCCCGATGCGGTCCTGGCCGACGATGTTTGGCTGGCGAGTCTGTCCCATCATCATCGGGACGTTCGGGCCGTAGATGTCGGCGTCGATCAGCCCGACCTTGTAGCCCAGTTTGCCCAGCGCGACTGCCAGATTGACGGCGACTGTCGTTTTGCCGACGCCGCCCTTGCCGCTGCCAACGGCTACGACGTGCGCCACGCCTGGTAGAGGCTGTGGCCCTTGCGGTGCTCCTGCTCCCATGTGTCCCATATTTCGTTATTCCCCTTGAATAATCTCGTAGTCCGAGTCGCGGTTGTATTTGCCTCACTGACAACTAACAACTCAGAACTGACAACTGCACTTCACACATGCCACCCGGTTCCCAGGGCGGCACGTGTTTCTCTTGCGCGCAGACTTTCGCTGGCGCGCATCTCTCTGCGACGGCCGGCGTCGGCGTAACGGCGTTTCTGGTGCTCGGTTTGCGGAACGACGCATGGCACCTGGATCGGACGGCCCTCGCGGTCGACCGCAACGTAGGTCAGGTACGCGGTGGAGACGTGGCGCAGGGTCTGCCCGCGCGCATCTTCCACCATCGCGCGGACTCCGATTTCCATGCTGGTGCGGAAGGCGCGGTTGACGCTGGCCTTGAGGATCAGCAAGTCGCCGATGTGCACCGGCGCGACAAAGTCCAGGTGGTCCATCGAGGCCGTCACCGTGATGGCGCGCGAATGGCGGACCGCCGCGACGGCTCCGACCAGGTCGATAAACTGCATCAGCCGGCCGCCAAAGAGGTTTCCCAGGGCGTTGGAGTCGGCGGGGAAGATGATTTCACTCCGCTCGGCCTGCGACTCCGCTACTGTCCGCGACTCGACTTTCTCGTCACTCATCCCTTCATTCTAATCGTCGCGCCCTTGATTTCGCCTTTGCAAGCCGTGGTCGCGACCGAATGTCCGGCCAGCCTCGAGCGAAATGAGCTGTATCTTGTGTTGCCGCGTGAGCGTATGCTCCGCACATTCGCCACAAGATCGAGGTTCCAAATGATTCGACCTTTGCAGTCTCTTCCACAGTCGCAGCCATTTCGGCAGAAACGTAAGCTTCATGCTCTACGGCACCTCGTCCTGCTGTGCCTGATCACCTTTCTCTCGGGGTTGCTTCTTGCCCAAAGTGCCGAGCAATCCATGAAAATGGCAGACCAGCAGACCGCTGCCGGGCAATATAAACAGGCCGTGCAGGGCTACCTCAGCGTCGTCAAGCTCCAACCAAACAATGCCGACGCATACAACAAGCTCGGAATCGCGTACGAGAAACTCAACATGCTTTCCGAATCGGCGGGCGCCTATGCCAAATCGGCAGAGATCTATGAAAAGCAGGCTGAGGGCATGGTGGCCGGACAACCCGCTGCTCCTGCCGCAGCTGCTGCTCCTCCAGCTGTGGCCGCTCCGCAGCCGCAGGAGCCGGTTCAGCAAGCGCCTCAAGCGGTAGCCAACTCGCAATCCTGCCCCACCACGTCCCCTCCCGGAACCGTTACCAGGAGTTCTCCGCCGACGGCTCAGACGTTCCAACGCGCCATCTTTGACATCGTTTCCTACGACGAGCGCGGCCAGGTCGGGCTTGTCTTCACTCAATTCGACATGCAGCCTACCCGCAAGAACACGATCGTTATGAACGGAGGACTATCAGAGAAGGAGTATCTGAACGTCCCTAACGGTACCGTCGCTTACCCGATTAAGACTACGTACGTCTACTGCGTTCAGGATAAGTGGCTTTCCGTTCGCACGGTATGGAAGGTGGACTACGTTTGCATGAAAGATAAATTCGGCGACTGGAGCTGCCCTGTGGACTCCACTCGCGAGCGGCTGGATTACAAGGTCACTAACAAGTAGCAATGAGCCGCGCCACGAGAAACGGCTCGCCGCTACTTGCCAACCCAGCCTCCGCCCGTTCACCATCAAGCTATGGACAAGCTTGCTGCTCTCAACGAAATCCTCCAACTCGATCCCACCAACGCATTCGCCCGCTACGGACTCGGGATGGAGCACATCGCCCGGGGCAATCCCGAAGCTGGGCTCGTCGAGTTCTCGGCGCTAATCGGTCACAACCCTGATTATGTGCCGGCATACCAGATGTCGGCGCAGACTCTGGTGGGGCTGGGACGGATCGAGGCAGCGCTCGAGTTCCTCCACTCCGGGATTGCCGCTGCGAATCGCACGGGGAATCAGCTCGCTCTCTCGGAGATGGAAGCCATGCGCGAGGAACTCAAAACCCGCTGAAGGGCTTGACACCCCCGATATAATAGAAGAAGGGAGCAGAGGAGCGAGGCGTTGTGATCTAGCCCTATGCTCCTGAACCGTCAGACCCCGTAGGAGATTGATTTCAGAGACTTTGCAAAATAAATTCTTGTGAATCAATACTTTAGAAAAAGTATAGACCATTCCAGCCGGACTTAAGTCCTTTATCCGATGTACTTTAGGACTAAAGTACGGGGGGTCGGTCAATGGCATAAACTGGAACCAGAGGGTGGTATCGAATGGCGGAGGCGGAGCGGATAACGGCGCGGCAACGGTCCATCCTGACGGCCATCGTTGAGAACTATATTGAGACCGGCGAGCCCGTGGGTTCGGGGACAGTTGCCGGGACGATTGCGCGGGTGCAGGCGCGCGGCGGACATGCAGCCGCCGGGTTGAGTTCGGCGACCGTGCGGAACGAGATGGCCGAGCTGGCCAACGAAGGGCTGCTGGAGCAGCCACACACGTCGGCCGGACGCGTGCCCACGGCGCGGGCGTTCCGGATGTACGTGGATCAGTTGAGCGGCGGGGCAGGTCGGCCGGGCTCGCTGTTACTTGCAGGCGAGCAGAGATTGCAGTTGGAGTCGCGAATCGATTCGGGCTTTGCCGGTATTTCGGGGACACAGGCGATGCTGGAGCGGACAAGCCATGTGCTGGCCACCGTTTCAAGCGGCGTCGGCGTGGCGGTAGCGCTGGTTGCCGGGAGCGACACGCTGGAGCACGTGCATTTCTCGCGGCTCGGGAGCGGGCGGGTGCTGGCGGTGGTGGTGACTAGTTCGGGACTGGTGCGCGACCGGATGCTCTCGCTCGAAGTGGATGTGACGGCGCGGGAGTTGGAGGCAGCGGCGAACTTTCTGAACGAGCACTTTCGCGGATGGAGCATGGAACGGGTGCGGGCGGAGATCAAGCAGTTGGTGGAGCGGGAGCGCAGCGAGTATCAACTGCTGCTGACATCGGTGGAAGAGTTGTGGGCAGGCGCAGTCCCCGAGGGCGATGCGGGAGTGCAGACGGTGTACGTGGAAGGCGTTGCAAACCTGCTGGGCGCACGCGGAGTGGGCAGTGCGGAGGATATGGCCAGGCTGCGCGAGGTGCTGGCGGCTCTGGAAGCGAAGCAAAGGCTGGTGGAGTTGCTGGACGCGTATATCGATGCAAGACAGGAATCGGTGCGGGTGATCTTCGATCTGGAAGAACATGCGCCGGAGATGGCCGGGCTGGTGCTGATCGCAGCGCCGGCGCGGATGGCTGGAGATGGACGGGGAACGGTGGGCGTGATCGGTCCGAAGCGGATTCATTACGAGAACACGATGAACGCGGTGAGCTATATTGCGCAGGTGTTCGAGCGGATGCTGCATCCTACAGCCTAGGAGCAGGTTCAAGGTTCGAGGTTCGAGGGTTTGATCTCGGCTCGCGCTGGGTGATTGAGAGGGTGTGTTGTGAGCAGGCATAAGGGTAGACCTCCGGGTGGGCAGTGGGGCAGGGTCGCACGATGGGCCGGAATCGGCAACAATGGAGAAGTGGACAATTTGAGCAGGAGTGAAGAAGGTATGGCAGAAGACACAATGGTGAAAGAGCCTGAGGAGAAGCTGCTCCCAGCAGAGGGCGTGGAAGAGCCGCAGACGACGGAGGCGGGAGGCGAGAGCGCTGACCCGACCGCGACGCTGAAGACGGAATTGGAACAGGTGCGCGGCGAGCGGGACCAGTTGCTGGACCGGCTGGCGCGGCTGCAGGCAGAGTTTGAGAACTCGCGCAGGCGTGAGGCGAAGGAGCGCTCGGACCTGCGGGACTATGCGGTTCAGAATGCGGTCGAGCCGTTTCTCGGAGTGATGGATAACTTCCAACTGGCGCTGAAGGCAGACGGCACGGCGGAGCAACTGCGTGCCGGGGTGGAACTGATTCTGAAGCAGATGGAAGAAGCTCTGCGCGGGTTGAACGTGCAGCCGGTGGAGACGGTGGGGACGCAGTTCGATCCCAGAATCCACGAGGCTCTCGGAAGCATCGAAACGACGGAGTTTCCGGACCACCAGGTGATGGAAGAGATTCGGCGCGGCTATCGCATACGGGAGAAGCTGCTGCGTCCGGCGCTGGTGAGGATTGCGAGTAATACGGCGCAGGTCAGCGAGTAAGGCGGTTGTTGGTTGTCAGTTCTCAGTTGCCAGGAAAGACAAATGCGGGGATTCCCTACGGGAATGACAAGCAAAAAGTGGAGAACCAGATTCCCTACGGGAATGACATGCCCAGGAAATGTGCAGGGTTGGAGATTTCTTAAGAGATGAGTGCGACGGCAAACGTGACCAAGGCTGATTTTTATGAGGTATTGCAGGTATCGCGCGACGCGAGCGATCAGGAGCTGAAGACCAGCTACCGGAAGCTTGCGATGCAGTATCATCCCGACCGCAACCCGAACAATCCGGAGGCAGAGGAGCAGTTCAAGGCGTGCAGCGAGGCGTACCAGGTTCTGAGCGATCCGGAGAAGCGGGCCGCCTACGACCGGTACGGTCATGCGGCATTCCAGGGCGGCGGGCCGGGCGCGGGCAATCCCTTTGGCGGCGCGCAGGATCTGGGCGATATCTTCGGCGATCTTTTCGGCGAGATGTTCAACATGGGCGGAAGCCGGAGAGCGTCTCGCGTGCAGCGTGGGCGCGACCTGCGCTACGACCTGACGCTGGAGTTCGAGGAGGCGGTCTTCGGAGTCGAGAAGGAGATCAACATTCGGCGGCAGGAGGCGTGCGACGATTGCGGCGGTTCGGGCAGCGCGAACGGCAAGGCTCCCGCGAGCTGCACTGGCTGCGGCGGACGCGGACAAGTGAGGTTCCAGCAGGGATTCTTCTCGGTTGCGAAGACGTGTGTGCGCTGCGGCGGGACGGGGACGATGATTACCGATCCATGCCCTGGTTGCCGCGGTGAGGGATTGCAGGCGAAGAAACACAGCATCCTGGTAAAGGTTCCGGCGGGGGTTGAGCAGGACACGCGGATTCGCTATCAGGGTGAGGGCGAGGCGGGCCGGTTTGGCGGCCCGGCGGGCGACCTTTACGTGGTGTTGAGCGTGAAGGCGCACAAGTTCTTCGAGCGCGACGGCGACGATCTGCACTGCGTGATGCCGATCTCGTTTCCGCAGGCGGCTCTGGGGACCGAGCTACAGATCGAGACGCTGGACGGGCCGGCGACGATCAAGGTTCCGGAAGGAACGCAGAGCGGGCGCGAGTTCAAGCTGCGAGGCAAAGGCGTTCCGCACCTGAACGAACACGGCAAGGGCGACTTGATTGTGGAGATTCGGGTGGCGACGCCGTCGAAGCTGAACAAGACGCAGAAGGACTTGCTGCGGCAGTTAAGTGAGACGATGCAGGTGGAGAATGTGCCGACCAGCCGGAGTCTGTTTGCGAAGATGAAGGATATTTTTAGCTAGGTTCGAGGTACTGGGTTCGAGGTTCGAGGGGTGGTTGGGCGAGATGCCCGATCGCCCCTTTTGTTTATGGCAGGCTCAGCAGGCGGGCGGGATTGGTTTGAGACATCTGGGCGATTTCGGCGGGGGTGAAGCCTTGTTTTTCGAGGCCGGCGAAGAAGGCGAGCAGACCGTCGGGGTGGAGCGGGTTGCTGGGCTGGCCCATGTCGGAGGAGAGGATACAGTGGTCAGGACCGATGGCGCGGATGGCCTTGGCGTAGTCGGGGAAGTCGAAGGCCTTTGAGGGGCCGATGAGGCCGTTGTAGACGAACTCGATATAGGCGCCGAGCGAGGCGGCTTCCTGCATTTGCGGGATGGTCATGTCGATGGGCAGGAGCATGGCGTGGGTGACGACCATGTGGGTGATGCCGAGGCGGCGGGACTCGCGGAGGAGCATCAGGTCTTCTTCCGCGGAGTTGTGGCCCGTTGCCATGACGAGGTCGTATTTCTTGATGGTGGCGAGGACGGCCTTGGTCTCGGGGAGGAGTTCGCCGTTGCGCGAGATGGCCACGTAGGGGCGGGCTTGTTCGATCGGGGTTTTTCCGGCGAGGACCTGGGCGTGGCTGTCGTAGGTGGACATCCAGACGAACTTGCCGAGGTGGCCGGTGGTCTCGGCCATTTTTTCGACGGCGGCCGGGTTCATGCCGCCGACCGAGAGGTTGAGGTCGATGCCGCCGTAGGCCTCGATGCCGGGGACAACTTTGTGGACGAGGTAGGCCATGTTGGCGGTGGGCTCGTAGTGGTTCTTGTAGACGATGGCGCGCATGCCTCGACTCTGGGCGAGGCGCGCGAGGTCGATGGCGTCGATGCTGCGCGGGACGGAGTCGGGCGCGGTGTGTACGTGGATGTCGATGACGCCGGCCAACGGATTGGTCTGGGCGCGGGCGGCTGGGGCGAGGAGCGCGGTGCAGAGGAGCACGATGCGGAGGGGCTTCATGGCGAGCCTCATGGGGTGGAGGTGAGATGGGAGGCGGCGACGGCGATAGCGGCGATGGCGGCGGTTTCGGCGCGGAGGATGCGCGGGCCAAGGGTGACGTGGGTCCAGCTGTGCGCGGTGAAGAGGGACATCTCTTCGGGAGTCCATCCGCCTTCGGGACCGATGGATAAGGCGAGTGAGCTGTTTACATCCCATCCATCGCGGAGAGACTGCGATGGATGGGGCACCCCAGCGCTTGTGCCCGGTCGATTGAGGGCGGCGGCCAGGGTGAGAGTCTGTTCGGTTTCGCTTAGGAGGATGCGCGTGGGGGCGCTTTCGTTGGTGAGGGCGGGGGCGAGCGGGGTGGGGTCGAGGATTTCGGGGATGTCGGTACGGCGGGACTGCTTGGAGGATTCGAGGGCGATGCGGCGCCAGCGGTCGACGCGCTTGGCGGAGGCGAGGCTGAGGTGTTTTTCGGTGCGGCGCGCGAGGATAGGCGTGATGCTGGCGATGCCGAGCTCGGTAGCCTTTTCGATGGCCCATTCGAAGTGATCGAACTTGAAGACGGCGAGCAGGAGGTGGATGGGGAGGGCTGCGTCGGCTTCAAGTTCTTCGTGGAGCGCGAAGTCGACTCTGTCGTCCGAGACCGCGATGATCTCGGCGCGGTGCAGGAAGCCGTTGGCGACGATGTCGAAGACCTGGCCGGGCTGAGCGCGGAGGACGCGGCTCAGGTGAGCAGCCTGCTCGCCGGTGAGGACGGCCTGGGTGGGGTGTCCGGTGGACGGAGAGAAGGTGTCGGCGATAAAGCGGCGACGCATAAGGCAGTTCTCAGTTGTTAGTTCTCAGTTGTCAGTAATTGCTTAGGGTTTTGGGATGGCTACGGTTTGGGGGCCCTGGTGGTAGAGGTCAATGGTGACGGTGGCGGACTTGCGCTGCTTCCAGTCCGCTTCGGTAGCGGGGAAGTGGAGCAGCACCATGCCTTCGGCGTGGTCGCCGGGCTGGATCGTGATTTCGCGGAGCAGCGGAGCGCCGGCCAGGGGCTTGAGCGCGGGAAAGGTGACGTAGAGGTTGTCGAGGTCGTTCTTCTCGATGGCGCTGGTGTCGGTTGCCGTGTCGTCCGGTGCGACGAGGGTGCCGGTGATGTCCTTGATGAAGATGGGGAGCTTGAGCTTATCGTCGATGCGCACGGTGGCGAGTACGTAGAGGTCGTCCTGCCCCTGGTTCTGGTGGCCGACGACTTTGGACCCGGTCTGGAATTCGGTGTGGACCGGCAGGATGGCGGTGTGGGTGACGGTAAGGTCCGCGATGCGGTGCGGGGTGAAGAAGTAGATCAGCGCGAAGGCAATGGCGACGATCACTGCGACGACCAGCGCTGGGATGAGGAAGTTGCGGCTTTCGGGTTGCGGGAAAGTGGGGTCGGCCATGGAGATAAAGGATAGCAGCGACGGGGAATATCAGGCGCTGGCTGTTGGCTCCCGGGCTTGAATGTCGTCGGGTGGGGTGTAGGTGTCCTGCACGAGGTACTCGTCCATGATGACGGCGATGAGGGCTGCGGTGGGGACGGCGACCAGGGCTCCGACGACTCCTGCGAGGTCGACTCCCGCAATGAGTGCGATGAGTACGGAGAGGCCCATCAGGTCGACGCTGGAGCGCATGATGCGCGGGGTGAGATAGGCGTTCTCGACGTTGACATAGACGAGGTAGAAGAGCAGGACGCCGGCCATCTTGCTCCACGAATCAAGAGCTGCTACCGCGCTTACGATCGTGATGGTGACAATGCCTCCGGCGATGGGGATGATGTTCATCAGGCCCATCAGGACGCCGAGCAGGAAGAAGTACCGGACGTGCATCAGGCCGAAGGCGATGGTGCTGCAGACGCCGAGGATCAGCATGAGCAGGCCCTGGCCGAAGAGCCAGCGGCTCATGCGGAGTTCGGCCTTTTCGAGCGTCACGGCGAGGCGGAGACGCTTATTTACCGAGAAGAGTGACATGAACCACTGGTAGGCATGGTCGCCCTCAAGCATGAAATAGACGCAGAGCACCAGGGCCGTGACCATGTCGAATATGCGGCCCATCCACTTGGGGAACGAGGCGAAGATGTATTCCGCGGTGGCGGAGAGGCCGTTCTCGGCCCTTTGGGTGACGGAATCGACGCCCAGCCTGTCCGCCAGGGGGAAGCGTTTGATCTTGGCGACGATGGACGGGATGCGGGCGGGAAGATCGTTGGCGAACTGGTGGATGTCGTGGATGACCGGCGGCAGGCCGATGATGAGGAAACAGACAAGAATGAGGGTGACGAAACTGAGCAGGAGCGCGATGGCCAGTCCGCGCGAGACCCGCCGCCCGCCGCGCATCTCGAAGAGCATGATGCCTCTGACGACAGGCATGAGGACTACCGCGAAGAGTCCGCTGACGTAGACCAGTGTGAGGACATCACGCAGACGCCACGCCAGCGCGAGGGCAACGATCACGCCGAAGGCGAAGAGGATGTGACCGCGGACGGTGCTCGCGGTTGGTCCGTCCCAGATGGGTGTCGAGGGCGACAGTGGCTTCTCCTGAGTGCTGAGAGTGTGATGCATCGGCATTCGCCTCACTTTACACCTAAGGGGAGACGGCACTGGCACGCATTCTTCAGCGGCGCCGGGTCCGAGGCATGTTGAGGCGGGCGAGGAGCGCCTTGACGGTTTCTTCCGTGCTGAGGCTGGCGGTATCGATCGTGATGCGCGCCAGACGGCGGTAGATGGGCTGGCGGGCGAGGAAGCGGGCCTCGGCGATGGCTGGATCGGCGAGCAGGGGACGGGCCTGGCCGGGATGGGGCTGCGCGGGCTGGGTTGGTGTGGAGTCCGAAGTGGGGTTGAGCGCCTGGATCATGCAGCGGTCGAAGAGAGTTGCGAACGGCGCGTCGAGGAAGACGGTGGCGGTGGCAGGCGTCTGCTCGAGCAGGAGCCGGTTGGTGAGGACTTCGGGGGCGCCTCCGCCGAGCGCGAGGACGATTCTGGTGCGGCCCAGAGCGGCGGCGAGGGCTTGCGACTCGAGCTTGCGGAAGTGCGCCTCGCCGTGGGTGGCGAAGATGGATGGGACGCTGAGGCCGGCGCGCTCCTCGATACAGGCGTCGAGGTCGAGGAAGTCCCAGCCGAGGCGGTCGGCGAGCATGCGGCCGACCGTGGTTTTGCCGGCACCCATGAAGCCGGTTAGGACGAGACGGCGGATGTGGGCTGGCGGCATGGCGGCGGTGGAGGGTTCGGTGGTTTGGTCGGTCGAGGGTTCGGCGGTCTGGACGTTCATTATGGACTCCTTTGAATATAACGGCACAAAACAAAGCCGCGACCTTTGCGGGTCGCGGCTCAGTGGAAGTTGCGGATGCTCTGGGATATTTATCTATTCAGAGTTGCTCGCACGCTCGACCGACCCGCTCCCTGCCGCCAAAAGCAGGGATAGGTAAAGCGGCCGAACTGGAACGAGCGCAGATTCATCCTGAAGGAAAGATTACACGGAGCGGAAACCGGTGGCAAGGCTCAATCGATCTCCCGGACTTCGTCTTCGCCGTCGTCGCGAGGGCCGAGTGCTGCCTCTTCGCGAAGCTTGCTCTGGATGTTGCTCCAGACCTTATCGCTGGGGTCTTCGACGGGTTCGAACAGGCTGCGGGCGGTGTCGGCGATGGTTTCGAGGTCGCTGACCAGGGCGGCACAGTCGGGGTGCTGGGACAGGAATTTCTTGAGCCGGGGATCCTGGCTGACCTTGCCGTTTCCGGTTGCGAAGAGATCGGGGAGGTAGTTTTCGAACTCCTCGGGCTTGAGGTTGTCGAAGTCGATATTGCCTGGCAGGCTCATTTGACGGTCTCCGTGGACACGTCCAGCGGAGCGGACTGGCCGGTTTGACGGAGCAGTTCGCGAAGCCTGAGCCGGGCCTTGTGCAGTTGAGACTTGCTGTTTCCGGTCGAGCAATTCAGCATGGTGGCAATCTCATTATGCTCGAATCCTTCGACATCATGGAGGACAAAGACCATACGGTAGCCGGGAGGTAACGAAGCGACAGCGCGTTCGAGGGCGACGCGGTCGACGGAACCGGCCAGCATGGGGTCGCGGCTGCCGAAGTCGCGCTTGGGGGCGTCCTCCTCGGAGGGGTTGATAGTCTCCTCGAGGGAGACGAGATTGAGGCCCTTCTTGCGCAGGTGCATAAGGACGAGATTGACGGTCAGGCGATGCAGCCAGGTGGAGAAGGCGGACTCACCGCGGAAGCTGCCGAGCTTGCGGAAGAGATGGAGGAAGGCCTCCTGAGTCATGTCCTCGGCCTCGGAGACGTTGCCGAGCATGCGCAGGCACAGGGTATAAACGCGGCGTTTGTGCAGGGTATAGAGCTTGGAGAATGCCTCGGCGTCGCCGTTTTTTGCGGCTTCGATAGCTTCGGCCTCTCCGGCGATGGGCGGATTGCGCTTGAACAGCCCGGGATTCGCTTTTGGGGATGGTGCCTGGGTCATTAGCTGGCCTTCACAACTCATGGGATGTGGCTCCGGGGGATAAATTTCGCCGGACTCGCGCCTATTACCAGCCTATCGCATGTCCTGATCGGGATACGTCAAGCAGTTGGAGCCCTGGATGCGGGAAAAGGTTGCGTGGTGTGCCGCGGTCCAGCGGCAAGTTGTTCCAGGGATGGGCGTTGCGTCCGGCGTCGCAAATTCAGGAGCCGACAAAACGCGCATACAGGGAGCGCGCGACGGCGATGTCGGTGGTGCCCTGGACGATGGCTCGTCCGTCGGCGAACAGAGTGAGGGTATGGCGGCCGCGGCGGAAGCGGAGGAGCAGGTCGTTCGATCGCAGGTCTTCGATGTCGGCGTGGGTTGCGAGCCGGGCGCGCATAGCGGCGAAGTCGACGGGGCGTTGGTGCTCGTGGATCTGGACCGAATCGCGGCCGCAGAGGGTGATGTGCGCGCGGTTCTCACCGGCGAGGTGGGTGAATTTTCGCTCGCCGCAGACTTCGCAGCCGGGGCGAGGCGCGCCGGTAGCGATCTCGGAGCGGTCGAGGCTCGCGCTTCCGGTGGGGTTCCACAGCTCGAAGGAGACCAGCGTGCGGCGCATGAGGTGGGGCTGTCCGGTAAGGAACTTCAGGGCTTCGGTGACCTGGATGGAAGCGGCGAGGTTGACGGCGGTGGAGAGGATGCCGGCAGTGTCGCAGGTTTCGACGTTGCCGGATGGAGGCTTGGGGAAGATGCAGGCGAGGCAGGCGGTGGCTAGCGCAGGTTCGAGGTTCGAGGTTCGAGGTTCGAGAGAAGGCGGCGTCAAGGGGAGGATATTCATTGTCGCGGCGTAGGCGCCGATGGCCGCGGCGTAAATCCAGGGTTTGCCTTGCTGCACGGCGAAGTCGTTGATGAGATAGCGGGTCTCGAAGTTGTCGGTGGCGTCGAGGATGATGTCGACGGGGTTGGCGACTGGCGCGAGGAGTTCGGCGATGTTGCCGGGGATCAGGTCGGCGATGCGCGCGTGCACCGTTACGTTGGAGTTGAATTGGGCGATGTGGCGGCGGGCGGCCTCGGCTTTGGGCAGGCTTTCGCGGGCGTCGGCTTCGTCGAAGAGCACCTGGCGCTGGAGATTGGAGGGCTCGACGAAGTCGCGGTCGATGAGCGTAAGCGTGCCGATGCCCGCGCGCGCGAGCAAAGACGCCGAGGCTGCGCCCATGGCACCGCAGCCGACGATGGCGATGTGTGCGGCGGCGAGCCGCTGCTGGCCGACTTCGCCGATACCGCTGAAGAGCACCTGGCGCGAGTAGCGGTCCCTATCCTGGATGGGATCGGTGGTGGGCAAGTTCGTTTCCGGCGGAGCCGGGACTTGCGGGTCGGCGCATTCGTTTAAACGCATCGTTCTTCGTAGTATAGGGAATTGTGGCCTGCGCTTGCGGTGAGCGCCCAGCCTCCAATGATTCGGCATCTTACGGTGCACCAATCGAGGGGGGAAGACACCGTGTGGACTTCGGGTGTACCTGCTATGAAACCACTGGGCTCGATGGAGTTCGCAACCCATAGGATTGAGTAGAGATAGAGGGTTGTAAAGGCAAAGGGGAAATTGCGTTGCGTGTTTCGCTGAATGCAGGACCCGGAGGAGCGGTCTGGAAGAATCCGCACGCACTGTGGGATGGCGCGGCGCCGTGGAACGCTGAACGGTTTCTGCGCCGTGCCGGTGCGATCCTGGTTGTGTGCGCCTGCGTTTGGGGAAGCGCGGTGGCGGGAGCACAGGCAGTGCCTGGTCCGCCGACCTCACCAACTGAACCGGCTCAACCATCTGCGCCGGTTACTACACCCCCAGGGAGTGGGACCGCGGCTCCGGCAACTAAGCCGACAATTCCCGTGCCCCTGATTCCGACTCCGGAGAGGGAGGCCTCTGACAAAGCCAAGGCGGCGAACGAGACGACGTCGGTGACGGTGGCGGAGGAGAGTCTCTCCGCATGGAAGGGGCTGCACGTCGAGAGGATCGAGTTCGAGGGCGTCAGCTTTGACGCGAAGGACCCGCTGCCCGGACAACTTCCCCAGCAGGCGGATGAGCCGCTCGATCCGGCGAAGGTGACGGCCAGCATCCGGCGGCTGTTCGCCAGCGGGAGGTATCGCGACATCAGCGTAAATGGTGTGCGTGAGGGCAGCGGTGTCACGCTGATCTATGTGGGCACGCCACGCTACTTCGTTGGCAAGGTTTCGATCGAAGGGGTGAAGCAGGAGCGACTGGCTGCGCTGCTGGAGTATGCGACCAAGCTGCAGCCGGGGAACGAATTCACCCAGGCCATGATCGAGACCGGTACCGAGGGTATAAGGCAGTCGCTGGCGAGCAGCGGATACTTCCAGCCGACGATTATCCCAAAGACCACAGTGGACGAGCCGAACAAGCAGGTGGATGCGACCTACACCGTGAACATTGGACCGCAGGCGAGGGTTGGCATTGTGACGCTCGAAGGGAGCGATCCGGGATTCACGCCTGAGGACTTCAGTAAGAAGGCGAAGCTGAAGCGAGGGAAGAAGATCAATCGCGAGACGATCAGTACTGCGCTGACCAGGCTTCGCGCGCAGTATCAGAAAAGGGACAGGCTGGAGGCGACCACTTCGCTGCGCAAGCAGACTTACAACGAACCGCGCAAACAAGTGGATTACAACTTCAACGCCAACCAGGGGCCGCTGGTTAAGGTGACGGTAGAAGGGGCGAGAATTTCGAACAGCCGTCTCAAGCTGCTGGTGCCGATCTACCAGGAGGGGACGATCGACAACGATCTTCTGAACGAGGGCACGTTCAATATCAAGGACTACCTCTTTCAGTTGGGCTACTTCGACGCAAAGGTTTCGGTGCAGGTGGTGGGTGAGGACACGCCGTCGGAGAGCGTGGTGTTCAGCGTCGACAAGGGTGTGAAGCGCAAGGTTGGTTCGGTAACGATTACGGGCAACAAATACTTCGACACCGATCTGCTGAAGGAGCGGATGCGTGTGCAGAAGGCGGACCTATATCTGCGCAACGGGCGCTACTCGCCGCAGTTGATGAAATCGGATGTGAACTCGATCCTGTCGCTGTACCGGGCAAACGGATTTGACAAGGCGGCGATCTCGACTTCCACGAATGACATGGACACTTCGAAGACTGGCAAGAAGCTGAAGGTGCCCGAGATTGAAGCCGTGGTGAAGATCACCGAAGGACCGCAGCAGAAGTTTGGCGCGGTGAATCTGACTGGCGTGGACGACAGCCGGATGAAGGATCTAAAGGCGCTGTTGAACTCGCAGTCGGGCCAGCCGTACTCGCTGATTACGTTGTCCGGCGACCGCGACACGATCCTTGGCTATTACCTGAGCCACGGATTCGCGCAGGCCAAAGTTGAGGTGAAGCAGCAGGTCGAGAGCGGTGACGCGGCGAAGACGGATGTAACACTGGGCGTTACGGAGGGCGAGCAGGTATTCGTCGATCGAGTGCTGCTCTCGGGGATCGGCCATGCCAAGCCGAGCGTTGTCGGCAAGCAGGTCAAGGTCCATGCAGGCGATCCTCTGGACCAGAGCGCGTTGCTGGACACGCAGCGCAACCTCTATGGCCTGGCACTGTTCAACGAGGTGAATACGGCAGTGCAGAATCCTGACGGCGACGATCCGGTGAAGAACGTGTTGTTGCAACTGACCGAGGCGCGGCGATGGGACGTGACCTACGGGTTTGGATTCGAGGCGGAGACGGGCACTCCGAAGCAAGGCAAAATCAATCCGGCATCGGCGATCCTGCTGGGGCTTCCGCCGAATTCGACGATCTCCCAGAACGGGAAGACCGGAGCCAGTCCGAGGGTTTCGGTCGACGTAAGCCGGATCAATCTTCGCGGAACAGACGAGTCGCTGACGCTGCATACAACCTACGGATTGCTCGAAGAAGTGGTGACACTGACATTTCAAAATCCTCATTTCCGGGGCAGGGAAAACCTCTCAAACAGCATTTCCGGCGGCTACTCGAATGTACAAAACATTTCGACGTTCCAGGCGTCGACCCTGCAGGGAGACTTTCGCATTACGCAAAAAGTAAGGAAGACGGACACGTTCATCTACAACTTCGTCTATCGAAGGGTGGCGGTGAATGCGGCCACGCTGCAGGTGTCCGCTAACCTCATTCCGCAGCTATCGCAGCCGGTGCGTGTCGGCGGTCCTGGCATCACATGGTTTCACGATACGAGGCAACCGAGCCCGCTCGATGCGACGCGGGGAAGCTATACGTCGATGCAGGAGTTTTACGCATCATCGCAGCTCGGCTCGCAGGTCAGCTTCAATCGGACCGACGTTACCAACTCGACGTACTATACGTTCGGCAAGCACAAGTATGTGCTGGCGCGGAATACGCGGCTGGGCTTCGAGACGCCGTTCGGAGCCAATCCGAATGCTACCAGCCCAAGCTGCGGCGGCGACCCGCAACAGGATCTTCGGCAGACCAATGCGACCTGCAACGCGGTCCCGCTTCCCGAGCGGCTGTATGCGGGCGGCGCGACCTCGCACCGCGGCTTCGGCATCAACAATGCGGGGCCAAGAGATCTTCAGACGGGTTTTCCAGTAGGCGGCAATGCGGTGTTTGTGAACAGTACGGAGCTGCGCCTGCCTGCTCCCGCGCTTCCTTACGTGGGCGACAGCATCAATTTCGTTCTGTTTCACGATATGGGCAACGTGTTCACCCATATCTCGGATATGTTCCCCAGCTTCGCGCGCTTCAGTCAGCCGAATCAACAGACCTGCTCGTCGGTTGGGCCGACCGGCAATCCGCCGATTACGTCGGCTGCTCCGTTCGGCGTCTGCAACTTCAACTACTTCTCGCACGCCATCGGCGCGGGCGCCCGTTACAAAACACCGGTAGGACCGATTCGTGTCGATTTCAGTTACAACCTCAATCCTCCGCATTATCCGGTGATCTACGACTTCAATGGGAATCCGCCGTACGCGGCGCAGGCCGGTCACTTCAACTTTTTCTTCAGCATTGGACAGGCCTTCTGAGTATGAGCGCGAAGGAATACAAATCGGCGTGTAGGAAAGGCTGGCCACCGGCAATGGTGCTTCTGGCGCTTACGCTGATGCCTGACCCGGCGCATGCGCAAGGCATGGCCGCTGAGCTTTTGCGCGGCAAAGGCGCGGCACAAGCGGGTGCGTCTAAAAGCCGAGGCGCGGAGGTGTCTCTCGACCGCGTGGTCGCGATTGTGAATGGCGAGCTGGTGCTGGAGAGCGATGTGGAGGCGGAGAAGCGTTTCGCGGCGTTTCAGCCGCTCACCGAGCCCCAGCCGGTCTCGCGGGACAAGTTGATTGAGCGGCTGATCGATCGCACTTTGATTTTGCAGCAGATGGCGTTGCAGCCCGAGCCGCCGATTACAGATGCGGAGGTCGATGCCGAGCTGACCACACTGCGCGCATCGATTCCCAAGTGCGCGGCCTACCATTGCGAGACGGAGGCCGGCTGGGAGAAGTTTGTTGCAGACCAGGGTTTCACGATGCAGGAGCTGAGAGATCGCTGGAAGATGCGGATGAACGTTCTGCGCTTCATCGAGGAACGTTTCCGCATGGGCATTCGCATCGAGCAGTCAGACATTGACGAGTACTACAAGACAACACTGATTCCGGCCTACCAGAAGGAGAAAGCCACGCCTCCGCCAGAGTCTGCGATCGCCGACAGAATTCAGGAGATCGTGCTGCAGCAACGCGTGGACAAGCTGCTCGACGACTGGCTGACTTCACTCCGTGCGCAGGGTAGTGTGCGGATTTTGAAGCCCGGAGAGGAGGCGCCATGAGCACGGACGACAAACTGCCTGCGGATGACAGTTCGTTGCCAACGCCTGAGCCTGCGGGTGGAGCTCCGGTGAACAAGCGCAGCCTGCTCGGGCATATGGGCCGGGCGGTCGCGTGGATCGTCGGCGGCGCCTTGGCGCTGGTTATTCTAGTAGTGGGCGGCCTGTGGTGGTATTCGACGACGGCGGATTTTCAGGGTCGCGTGGGCAGGGAAGTTGTTTCGGTGCTGGAGAACACAACCGGCGGACGGGTCGAGCTCGGCGGGATGAAATTCAGCCTTTGGCACCTCGCGATCGAAGCCAATGGGCTTGTCATCCACGGATTGGAAGGGCCGGGTGAAGCGCCCTACCTTACCGCGGACAAGGTCGTTGTGCGTGTCAAGATCATCAGCTTCTTTGCGCACTCGACCCGGACCGGACTCGCGTCTCATGTGGGGCTGAACCTGCTGCGGATCGAACACCCGAGCTTCCATCTGATCGTCTACAAAGACGGCAAGACGAATCAGCCGGTTCCAAAGCATCCTTCGACAAGCACGGAGCCGTTTCAGGACACGCTGCTCGACCTCCGCGCGGACGAGCTTGAACTCGTTCAGGGCATGGCGCTGTTGAATGATCGCGCGATTCCCTTTGATCTGGCGGCGACGAACCTGGAAACCGATGTGCGCTACATCAGCGCGACCGATCGATACGGCGTCAAGATCGACTTGGCTGATCTGCGGACGAAGATGAAGCAGCAGCCGGAGGCTCAGTCGCGGCTGCATCTGGAAGGCGAGTTCGGACGCGACATGGCGCAGGTGACGAAGCTCGAGTTCGACTCGGGCAAGTCGTCGGTGCTCCACGCGACGGCGACGCTCAATCATTTCCCGCAGCCCGAGTGGCAGGCCGCGGTGAACGGGACGCTCGATCTGAAACAGGTTTCGGTGCTCGGTGGAGTGGATGGCCTGACCGCCGGCTCAGTCGATCTTGTGTTGCGGGGACATAGCTGCAATGTGTCTCCGGTGGTGGCGCAGACGCATCCTCACTTCTGGCAGCGGAAGCGTCCCGCGAAGCCTGCCAAGCCTGGAGTCGTGCCACTGCCGCCCGATCCGGACTGCAAGGCCGGCTACCTGCTGGTGGGGAACGCGAAGCTGCATGGCGCGGGGTTCGAGAATGAGTATGTGCGGCTGCACGATGTGGACGGCGGCGCGCAGTTGCACATTACTCCGCGTGAGCTTCTGTTGACGGCGCTTTCAGGCTATCTTCCGGGAGGCGGAAGCGCGGCGGGCGAGTTGCGAATCACCGATTGGCTGGGCGAGGCTCCGGCGACGGCTGCGAAGTCTGCTACCACTGCGGCCGCCGTGGAGACTGCGAACAATACCGCGAGCTCGATCGGCGCGAAGTCTTCGGCGCATACGCCACGGACTCCGGCGCCGGTGACCTCGCACGCGTATCTCGTAGCCGCGGTGAATGCAATCCCGCTGCGCACCATCATGGAGGTTACAGAGACAAAAGGATACGGCGATCTCGGATTCGATACGGCGGTCACGGGGCGTGTGAAGGCAGAGTGGGGCGGGCCGGCGACAAATATTGCCGATACCGTGGTGGTCGATGGGGACCTCAAGTTCAAGCCCACCGGCGTTCCACGTAAAGGAGCCCGGCAAAATGTTCCCGTAAGCGGCGAGACGCTTGCCCACTACGACGGTAAACGGGAAGTGGTGAAAATCCAGCATGTGATTGTGCTGACGCCTCAGTCCTCCACCGAGGCGAGCGGCATCCTCGGCGTGAATGCGGGCGATCCGCTGACCGATCTGAAGGTGGACATGACGGTGCGGGATCTCGGGGAGTTTGACCAGTTGTTGCAGACGCTGGGCTTCGAGGCCAACGGCAAGAAGGGAAGTGCGGCGATCCCCGTGGTGCTGCATGGCGGGCTGGTATTTCACGGGACTGCGATGGGACGCGCCGCGGACCTGGATGTGAAGGGCCACGTAGAGGGCTCACAACTCGAAGTCAAGCTGGGCACGGAACTCGATACGCTGGTTGACTCGATGGTAGCGGATGCCGAGTACTCGTATGACGCGGGACTCTTTGTGGCCAGCTCGACGATCAAGCGTGGGAACGCTGTGCTGAATCTGGCTGGGAGTCTAAGGCCGCGCAAGATGGTTTCGCGCAGAGGTGTTCCAGACTTCCTGTGGGATGGAGGCACGGGCGTCGATGCCACAGTGCAGCTTGCCAACGCGAGCGTCGACGATGTTCTTCAGATTGCGGGGCAGCGGCAGAAGGTTTCGGTCACAGGGACAATGGCGGTCGACGCAAAGGCTGTGGGGACGCTGGACAACCTGAATGGCCAGGGGAAGGTGTCGCTGACAAACGGTGTCGCGTATGGCGAGCCGTATGACTCGGCGGTGGCGAATCTTTCCGTGCAGCGCCAGGACTTTGAGGCTACTCAGGTTGTCTTGTCGCTGCACGGGGCGCAGATTACCGGCAATGGCGGATATGACGTTCAGACGAAGCGTCTGCACGGGCATATCGAAGGGCGCAACCTGGTGCTGTCGAAATTCCAAACCATCCAGAAGGCGCGTCCGAATGCCGATGGAACGCTGACGCTGGTGGCGGACGCGAACGGGACGATCGAGCAGCCCGGACTGAAGGCGAGCGCGAAGCTGACCAAAATTTTGGTCGACGGCAAAGCTCTCGGGGACATCTCTGCGGATGTGCACAGCGAGGCCAGCACACTGTTCTACACGACGCAATCGACGCTGGTCGGCGCGAAGATCGATGGGTCTGGAAAGACGCAGTTGACCGGGGCTTATCAAACCGAGGCTAAGCTGAATTTGTCGGGGCTTGATCTTGGGAACGCGATGACACTGTTCGGTACGGGAAGCGTGAAGGCGCAATCGTCGATCGGTGGCGTGGTTACAGTGAGCGGGCCGCTGAAGACACCTGCCGGGCTGAGCGGTACCGCAGAGCTAAGCAATGTCGACGTGAAGCTCGAAGGAGTGGAGCTGAAGAGTTCCGGCCCGCTGCGCGTGAGCCTGAAGAACGGGCTCGCGATGCTGGACCAGGTCCACATTACAGGTCAGGACACGGATATTCAGGCGAGTGGGACGATACAGGCGTTCGGTGCGACTGACCCGAATGGCGGCAAGCTGGATTTGAAGGCGAAAGGAAGCGTGAGTGTCGCGCTCGGACATACGTTCGATCCGGATATCCTCTCAAGCGGGAAGATTGATTTCACCATCGCCGCGGGAGGACAACTCAAGAAGCCTTCGCTGACGGGCAAGGTGCAATTCGACAACGTAAACGCCGCGATGGACGGCGTGCCGAACGGACTCAGCGCGATGAACGGGACGCTGGTCTTCAACGAAGATCGGCTGCAGGTGGAGACTCTCACCGCGATGACCGGCGGAGGCCAGTTGAAGATCGGCGGTTTCCTCACCTACAAGAACGGCATCTACGCGGACCTGACGGCTACGGGTGATGTGGTTCGCGTGCGGCTGTATGGTTTGAGCGCGACCGCGAACACAAACTTGAGGCTGCAAGGCGGTCCGCAAAATCTGCAACTAAGCGGGAATATATTGATCACGCGCTTCGGCGTCGGGCCGGATGTGGATTTTGCAGCGTTCTCCTCGACCGGTGGAGTGAGCGCTCCACCCGATCCCAATGCCGCGTCGAACAAGATACGGCTCGACGTACACATCACGAGTTCGCCGCAACTTGATTTCCAGAATTCGTATGCCAAGCTGGCCGGCAACGTCAACCTGACGATGCGCGGGACTGTAGCCGAGCCGTCTCTCCTGGGCCGTATCCAGATCACTTACGGAAGCGCGACCTTTGCCAGCACGAAGTATGAGTTACAGCGTGGCGACATCTATTTCAGCAATCCGGTACGCATCGATCCGACCATCGACATCAACGCGACTGCGCGGGTCGAGACCTATGACATAACGGTGGGGCTGCAAGGCACGATGCGGAACCTGAAGCCGACCTATCGGTCGGAGCCGCCGCTGAGCGAGGCGGATATCTTCGCGCTGCTTGCGCTTGGGCGAACCCAGGAAGAGGCGCAGCTCTACCAAGAACAGGAAGTACAGCAGGGCGCGAATCCGACGACCAGCGCGCTGCTGGGCGGCGCACTGAACGCAACGGTGAGCAACCGCATTGGCAAGCTGTTTGGCGGAGGGACCGTCAAGATCGACCCCGCGTTTGTGGGAACGCTCGGCAATTCGACTGCGCGGATTACGGTGCAGAAACAGCTATCGCGGCAGTTAAGCGCGACGTACGCGACGAACGTCAACTCAACGGCTCAGCCGCTGCTGCAGGCTCAGTACGACCTGACCCCGAATGTGTCGCTGGTGGTGGCGCGCGATGAGTCGGGCGTCTTCAGCGTGCTCTATAAGATACGCAGGCGGTATCGATAAGGCTGGCCAATTCCTCCAGCCGACGGCCCCACTAACACCCGTTCGACCAATCAATTCCGAAAACTAACGACGGCTGGACATCCGCGTCCAAAAGACGGGCATCGCATTGCCCTGACGGATGGTGGTCGATCGAACTTTGCAAGTTTTCACCCGTCACCTTTTGTTGAAAGGAGACAACTATGTTACGGAGAGCAATTTTCCATAGAGAGCGATGGCTTCCTCTCGCTACCGTCTTCCTTAGTTCCGCTTTTCTGTTTGGCGTGCCGGGGGCGCCTCAAATCTCTGCCCACGCACAGACTCAGAATGACTCGCAGATTGAGGCGGAGGTCCATAAGGCGCTGGACAACAAGAAGTTTCAGAATGTCACCGCGTCGGTGCACGACGGAAACGTGCTGCTATCCGGGACGGTTGATACGTATGCAGACAAGGAGGATGTGGACAAGCACGTTCATCATGTGAAGGGCATGAAGGGAGTCGACAACGAGGTCCAAGTCGGCGGGTCTCCTGTCGAGGATGAGACTCTGCGCAACAAGTTGGCGGAAAAATTGGCCTACGACCGGGTTGGATACGGGACGACGGCCTTCAACGCCATCACAATCGGCGTGCACAACGGCGTAGTTACGCTGGGTGGCACGGTCTACGGGCCGACCGACAAAGACTCAGCACTGAGCCTGGTGTCCCATACTCCGGGGGTCAAAGACCTCGTCGACAACCTCCAGGTCGCGCCCTTGTCGCCAATGGACGACCAACTCAGGTTGCAACTGGCGCGCGCGATCTATGGAACTCCGCAGTTGCAGAGGTATGCGCTCGATCCGGCGAAGCCGATTCGCATTACGGTCGTCAATGGCAACGTCACGTTGTCGGGTGTAGTGGACAGCAAGATGGATCGCGATGTGGCGGGAATCAAGGCTAACGGTGTTCCCGGCGTCTTCAAAGTAAACAATGCGCTGCAGGTGGCAGGCGAGCAGCAGCGATCGGCGAAGTGACAGAACGAACTTGAGCCGCGAGTGGCGCTGAAAAAGCGTGCTCGCGGCAGCGTGCTGTCGAGTGTCCACTTCTCCCTATAAGATGGAGGGGATGGGCAATCCCTGGAAAAATACGCGGCTGACGCTGGAGATGATCAAGTGGGAGCACTCGGTTTTTGCGCTGCCGTTTGCGCTGACTGGCGCCGTGCTGGCTGCCGGCGGCTGGCCGCCTGTGCGGGTGCTGTTCTGGATTGTGGTCTGCATGGTTTCCGCGCGCTCCACGGCGATGGCGTTCAACCGGCTGGCGGATGTGCGGTTGGACGCGGCGAATCCTCGCACCGCGATGCGGGCGCTGCCCGCGGGTAAGCTGAGCGCCGGGTTCGTTGCCGGCTTCGTTGTGGTCTTCGCGGTTATCTTTCTTCTGGCCGCGGGGATGCTGAACCGCCTGGCGTTGGAACTCGCGCCACTCGCGCTGGCTATCATTCTGGTCTACAGCTACATGAAGCGCATCACCCGCTGGTCGCACCTGGTGCTTGGACTGTCGCTCGGCATTGCGCCGTCAGCCGCCTGGATTGCGGTGCGCGGGTCGCTCGATCCACGGATCGCGGTCCTGTCCGCGGCGGTACTGCTATGGGTCGGTGGCTTCGACGTTTTGTATGCGTGCCAGGATTTTGAGCACGACCGGGCATCCGGGCTGAACAGCGTGCCCCAGGCCTTCGGACTCGTGACGGCCTTCTGGATCGCGCGTGCGATGCACGCCGGGATGCTTTGCCTGCTGCTGTGGATGGTGCGGCTGTTTTGGCTGGGCCCGCTTGCAGTGGCGGGCATCGTAACGGTTGCGGCGTTGCTGCTGTACGAACACAGCATCGTCTCGCCACGCGACCTGCGGCGCATGAATGCGGCCTTTTTTACACTGAATGGACTGATCTCGATTGCATTTTTCGGATTCTTTGCGGCAGACGTTTTGCTGCACAAATAAGAAGGCCCACGTCATGTGGACCTTCGGTGAGGCAATTGGAAACCAGCAGATTGACCCACTACGCGGTGCGCTTGTGTTTCATCTCATCGGCTCGTTCGTTGACCGAGTTCTTGACGTTTTGGGCCGTCGAGGTAATTTTTGCGCGAACATCGTGTGCCGTTGACTCGGATCGCGCGCGAGCATCGTCAGAAGCCGCATTGGCGGCATCTTTCGCGTTGCCCCAGGCCTCCCTGGCCGCACCTTTTACCTGGTCGGCAGCTCCGGAATTCGCCATCCTGGAACTACCGGCTGCTTCGCCGACAGACTGCTTCGCTTTCCCTTTCATCTGGTCGAATTTTCCTGCTACTGTGTCACGATTCATATCCGAACTCCTGTTATTACCGGCGATGGGCCCACCTCTGGGCCGGACGAATCGGCCGGCCTGGTAATTATTGTTAGACCGCCCTCCGGCCCGAGAGCAGGTTGAAGATAAGCACGATGACGGCGAGGACGAGAAGGAGATGTATCCAGCCCCCGAGGGTATAGCTGCTGACTAATCCAACCAGCCACAGAACGAACAAAATAATGGTGATTGTCCAAAGCATTTTTCTCTCCTAAGCCTGCGTGGCAATCCCTTCTGCCTTAGGCTGTGAAGACCGACTGCGGACCGTCCTTGTGGTAAGTTGCGTAGGATCGAAGTGAGGTTGCCAATTGATTGCTCGAAATGAATTGCTGGAGGATTGCGTGCCTGGAGGTTGCCTGTGAAAGTTGCGATTCAGGGCGAACTGGGTTCCAACAGCCACATGGCGGCGCTTGCGATGCTGGGTGGCGGCGCCGGAGAGTTGGAGATTGACGCGTGCGCCACCTCGGCGGAGGTTTTTGAGCGCGTCGTGTCGGGCTCGGTCGACGGGGCTGTGCTGCCGATTGAGAACAGTCTCCATGGCTCGGTGGCGGAGCACTACGATCTGCTGCTTGCACAACAGGTCCGGATTGCGCGCGAGAGCCTCCTGCGGGTGCGCCACAATCTGATCGCGCGGCCGGGCGTGGCGTCGGCGGACATCAAGCGCGTGATGTCCCATCCGGTCGCGTTGTCGCAGTGCCGCGCGTGGCTCGCGGCGCGTCCGTGGTTCGAGGTCGTCAACTTTTACGACACTGCCGGGAGCGTGAAACATCTGATGGCGGAGGGCCTGGACGATACGGCGGGGATTGCTCCCGAACTTGCGGCGCGGCAGTATGGCGCCGAGGTGCTGGTGGCCGGTATCGAGGATCACGCAGAGAATTACACCCGCTTCCACTTCCTGGTGCCGGAGAGTCGCTGGACGCCGGCGCCCGGGTCGAACAAGGCCAGCCTTGCCTTTAGCGTGGAGCATCGGCCGGGAACGCTGGTGTTGGCGCTCGAAGAGTTTGCGCGAGCGGGGGTCAACCTGACGAAGATCGAGTCGCGTCCGGTGCCGGGAATGCCCTGGGAGTACGTATTCTTTGTCGATCTGCGATTCGAATCGGTGGCGCAGATCGATGCTGCGCTGGCGAAACTCGCGCGCCACTGCCACATGGTGAAAGAGCTTGGCCGGTACGTCGCGGCCTAAGAGGTTATCCGGCGATCGGGGCGGGCATCGGCATGGGAAGGCGGTGCCGGCGCCGGCGTGAAGGCGGCGCCGGCACCGGTGCAGCAGCCAGAGAATCACTCCATAGCCAGCCATTCCGAGAAGTGAGAATAGCGCAAGTGCGCCGGGCGATGCCGTGAAATTCGCGGCGCGGGCTGGGCGGCATACATGTATATGCACGTTTAGTTAATTTCGGTACGAAAACTATATACAAAGATGGCGACTTCCGCGATATGCCTCGACCGGGATCATTCATGCGATCTTATCCATTTCTTCCCATGAATATTGCAAAATGCTGCATTTCGAGCAGAAGAATACGCCGGAATCGCTATCTGGGCGATTTCGGCCAGGGTTGGCCGAGTTGAAATCTGACCGGGGCAGCCGGCATGCAACCATAGATCGGGTCGCAATAATTTTGGACTCGACTAAATGGCCCTGCTTGGTGTGGAATGGGTGCGTTCGGGAAGCGCTGCGATTTGCCGTCAAACGATCTTCCTCCGGAGGCCGTTCTTTGTCTGTCTATTCTCGTCTTCGCCGCAGTGCTGCTGCTGTCGGCCGTTTGCGCTGCGTTCGGGCAGCCTCCGGCTCAACCCGGCCCCCCGCAGGGAACCTTCGTACTGCCGCCTCCGCACATCAATGCTCCGCTGAGCGAGATCACTCGAATGCCGGGTAATGGCGACGGTGCTTACGCGACGCATCATTACCGGGACTTGTTCGCCGAACAGGGACATGCCGCCGCCGAGAGCCGCGCAAAGATCGATAGGGCATTCCAGCAGCTTTTTCATGGCGACGGCCAGGAGGAGAGGGTTTACTTCGAGACGGGTGCTAACGCGAATGGACCGCTGGCCTATGTGACCGATTGGGCCAACAACGATGCGCGCACCGAAGGCATGAGCTACGGCATGATGATCGCCGTCGAGATGAATAAGAAGCGGGAGTTCGACGCACTGTGGAACTGGGCCAACACCTATATGCTGATCACCGATCCGAAGAATCCTTCGGTTGACTACTTTGCGTGGTCGATGAGCACGGACGGTTCGCCGCGGTCGACCGGGCCGGCGCCCGATGGTGAGGAGTACTTCACCATGGCTCTCTACTTTGCCGCGAACCGTTGGGGCAATGGGAAGGGCATCTACAATTACAAGGCCCAGGCGGACAGGATCCTGCGCGGTATGCGGCATCATCCGGTGCTGACAGAGACGGGTCCATTCCGCATCCACCCGGACGATCCACCGTTCACTCCGCCAAACCATCCGTGGCCAAGTCCCAACAATACCAATCGCGAGAGAGCGGCCGCGGCGGCAAATGGAGGCAGCGCTCCTGCGCGTCCAGCGTTTCCGATGAATCGGGGCCCCAGGACTCCACGCCCTGAATCGATTGGTCCGATGGTGGACGAGTCTCACTTTATGATTCGTTTTGTCCCAAACGTTGGTGACGGCAATACCGACGCCTCGTACCATTTGCCGGCGTTCTATGAGTTGTGGTCACGATGGGGCCCGGAGGAGGACCGCCCGTTCTGGGCCAGGGCGGCGGATGTAAGCCGCGACATGTTTAACAAGGTGACAGGGCCAGAGACGGGACTTGCTCCCGACCGGAACAACTTCGACGAGACACAGATCATCGGCCGCAATGGGGAGCCGACGCCCTTCGGTTACGACTCGTGGCGCACCGCGAGCAACTGGTCGGTGGACTACTCGTGGTGGCACAAGGAACCGCAGGAGCAGGTGCTTAGCGACCGCATCCAGAAGTTCCTCGAGGGGCAGGGAATCAATATCTTCGACGATCGATATACGCTGGATGGCAAACCGCTGTCGTCGCGGCACTCGACGGGAATGTTGGCGACGAGCGCAGTCGGCAGCCTGGCTGCGACCACCGGCCCGACCTCCAAAGCGTTTGTCGACGCTCTTTGGAACGCTCCGATTCCTTCCGGCGAGCAGCGTTACTACGATGGCATGCTCTACCTGATGAGCATGCTGCACTGTAGTGGAAACTTCCGGATCATCGAGCCGCAGGGAGGCAAGGAGTCGAAGCACGCGAAGTAATCGCGGGGTAAGTTGCAGGTTGGTCACGGTATTGTAGTGTTTTCGCAGTTCGGGTTTTGGTGGAGAGACAGTATCATGCGTTGGATTCTGGGATCAATCGCCGCAGCGGGCATGTTGGCGATCTTGCCGCCGTCTGGAGCAAAGGAAAGCTCGATCTGGGTGGGCTCGTGGGCCTGCTCCCCGCAACTGGTCGAGCCGCAAAACCGGCCTCCTGATCCAGGCCTGGCCGGCAACACGCTCCGCCAGGTGGTGCATGTCACCTTGGGCGGCGGAGAACTCCGCCTGCGATTCTCGAACGAGTTCGGCAACACCCCGCTCACGTTGGACTCGGTGCACATCGCACTCCCCGCGGCTGCGGCACCTGGGTCGATCCAACAAGAGACTGACCATGCACTGACATTCAGCGGCAAACCTTCCGTCACGATTCCAGGAGGCGCTCTGATGTTCTCCGATCCGATTGCCTTTATGGCGGCCCCGCTCTCCGATCTTGTGGTCACCTTCAAGGCGGGCGATGTGCCCACGGCAATTACGGGGCATCCCGGTTCGAGGGAAACCTCCTACCTTGCCGCCGGAGACGATGTATCCGCGGCCACGCTCACTTCTCCAGTGACGACCGATCACTGGTACATTTTGGACGGTGTGGATGTAAAGGCGAACGCGAATGCGGCAGCCCTTGTCACGCTCGGCGATTCGATCACCGACGGACGCGGTTCCCTTACCAACCAGAACACTCGCTGGCCAGATGACCTCGCGCGTGCCCTCGCCGCAGATAGGAAATACACAGGTGTCGCGGTGCTGAATCAGGGTATCGGCGGCAATCGTATTTTGCGCGATGGACTTGGCCCCAACGCATTAGCCCGCTTCGACCGGGATGTGATTGCGCAATCCGGCGTGCGCTGGGTGCTTGTGTTTGAAGGCGTCAATGACATTGGCGGCACCAGGGCCGCTACCGACAACGGGCAAACGTCCACGGTCGCTGAGCAGATCATCGACGCTTACCAGCAATTCATTGTTCGTGCTCACACCCATGGCCTGCGAATCTATGGTGCGACGATTACGCCGTTCGGAAAATCCTTCTACTTCAACGCTTCGACTGAAGCAGCTCGCCAGACGGTGAATGCCTGGGTACGGACGAGCGGACAGTTCGATGCTGTCATCGACTTCGACAAAGCGGCCCGTGACCCGAAAGAGCCGGACCAGCTAGCTCCCGAACTCGACAGCGGAGATCACCTGCACCTGAACAGCGATGGGTACAAGCGAATGGCCGCTGCGATTGATTTGAAGCTCTTTTCAACAGAAGCGCGCTTGAACTAGCTCCACGGTCTTCAACTACATTCACCGATAGAGGCAACAGGAGGAATCGTTCTATGCACAGCACCGTTCGCAACCTATGCTTCGCCGCCCCTGGTCTGATCTTTGCCCTCGGCGCCACTTCGCTTCCGGCCCAGTTTGCGCCGGAGCCGCAGAAGCAACTCCCGCCACCGGCCGTGAACTGGACGGCCGATCAGGACCATCAGAACATGATGGATCAACTCGGTATCAAGGGGCTTCGCCCCGGCCCAAGCGGCAACGAGAGCGATCCCAATCATGCCAACTACGATGAGTCCAAGGCAAATCCTTATCGGGACTTGCCTGATGTGATGACGTTGAAGAATGGCAAGAAGGTGACGACCGCGGAGGAGTGGTGGAAGCAGCGCCGTCCCGAAATCGAGCACGACATGCAGGAATACGTCTACGGTTTTGTGCCGAAGAATGCCCCCAAGGTGACGTGGACGGTAAAGGTTGTCGATCACGAGTTCGTCGGACGTACGCCCGTGATTGCGAAGCAGCTAGTTGGGCATGTCGACAACTCCTTGTACCCGTTGATTGACGTCAATATCGACATGGTCCTCGTGACTCCCGCGAATGCAAAAGGTCCTGTCCCGGTGCTGATGATGTTGGGCCGGCCCACTCTGCCGGCGCCCGCGCAGCCGAACCCGGACGCATTGGCGAAGCTCAACGATGCCCTGCGCGAGATGCTGGCCAAAAGCGATCCTTCGTTGAAGGCAATCCTCGATCAATACCCAGCCTATGCACCGTTAACCCCAGCCGCGGCGGCCTCCCCGTTTGGTGGCTTTGGCGCTGCGCGTCCCGGAGTAGCGGCCGTTACGCCCGGTGCGCGTCCAGTCGGCGATCCTCCGACAACCCAGCAACTCCTTGCCGATGGCTGGGGATATGCGACGATCAATCCTTCCAGCATCCAAGCGGACAACGGGGCCGGCATCACTCGTGGAGTCATTGGTCTCGTCAACAAAGGACAGCCACGCCATCCCGATGACTGGGGTGCGCTTCGTGCCTGGGCGTGGGGCGCAGCCCGCGGTCTGGACTATCTGGAGACTGATCCGGCAGTCGATGCCAAGCACGTCGGTATCGAGGGCGTGTCCCGATATGGCAAGGCTGCGCTGGTTACCGAGGCCTTCGATCAGCGCTTCTATATGGTCTTGATCGGCTCGTCCGGTGAAGGCGGAGCCAAGCTGAACCGCCGCAACTGGGGCGAAGCCGTAGAGAGCCTCACAGGCGGCGAGTATTACTGGATGGCGGGCAACTTCATGAAGTATGGGGCGTCGGAAGCAACGTTCGGAAGCAAGAACGCCGGAGATATTCCAGTCGACTCCCATGAACTGATTGCCATGTGCGCACCGCGTCTTACCTTCGTCAGCTATGGTGTTCCGGAGATGGGCGATGCGAAGTGGCTCGATCATCAGGGTAGCTATATGGCGGCGGTGGCCGCGCAACCCGTCTACCAACTGCTAGGAGCGAAAACTCTTGGCGTCTCGAACGACTACCACACGGAGAAGATGCCGGCCGTCAATGCGAGCCTGCTCGACGGCCAGCTCGCCTGGCGTCAGCATGATGGCGGCCACACCGATGCCCCGAATGTGAAATATTTCATCCAGTGGGCAGACAAGTTTATGAGCCGTCAGCCAGCGGTTGCCGCAGGGGGACAGCCAAGAGGTAACTAGGACCCGTCGGCCCGGCTGAAAGGACGGTCTCACGTGCGAATGCTTCGCAGCACAGTTTCGATCTTTCTCGCTTCGTTGTGCCTTGCCAGTGTCTCCGTTGCCCAACAACTGGACTTCACTCCGTTCCACGCGGACGGCATCTATCACGCGGGCGAGAAAGTCGGTTGGAAAATTACCGTCCATTCGGGATCCGCATTGCCTTCCACAGATTTTTCCTATGTCGTTCGCAGCAACAACCTGGACGTGATCGGGAACGGCCACTTTGATCTGTCTTCGGGAGCAGCCGCGATTGAGACGATGCTCAAAGAACCGGGCATGGTTTATGTCGAAGTCGATTCTGTTCAAAGCGGGAACCCATCGCGACCGGAGATGCCGGCGGCTCCTGCGGCGAATCGCATTGCGGCGCTCGGTGCTGCCGTGGATCCATCGATGTTGCAGCCGTCGGTTTCGGCGCCGGCGGATTTCTGGGAATTTTGGAATGCCCAACTTAAGCAGCTCAGGACGATACCGATCGATCCGATTCTGACACCCGTCCCCACGCAGAAGGAGGATGTCGACCTCTTCGCGGTGAAGCTGGCAAGTGCAGGCTCCACCGTGCAGGGTTATCTTTCCAAACCGAAGAGAGACGGCAAGTTCCCGGCGCTCGTTATCTATCAGTACGCCGGCGTTTACAAGCTCCAGCCGAATACAGTGACTCGCCGCGCAGCCGATGGCTGGCTAACTTTCGATGTCGATTCACATGACATTTCACCCGATTCAGATGAGGGCGTGCAGCGTGACTATCAGACGATCGGCAATAACGATCGAGAAAAATCCTACTTCCTGAAGATGTATCTACGCGATACACGAGCCATCGATTACATTCGAAGCCGCCCCGACTGGGATGGAAAGACGATCGTGGTGATGGGAACAAGCATGGGCGGGCAGCAAAGTCTCGTAACAGCCGGACTGAACTCCGACGCGATTACTGCGGTGATCGTCAACGAGCCCTCAGGCGCGGATACGAATGGAAACCTGCATGGACACAAGGCGGGATACCCGAACTGGCCCTCCAACGATCCGCAGGCGACGAAGACAGCGCTTTACTTCGACACGGTGAATTTCGCCTCTCACATCAAGGCTCCCACGCTTGCTGCCATGGGCTTCATCGATACGACAGCTCCTCCCGTCGGCATCTGGACTGCTATTGACCAGATTCCGGGTCTGAAAGAGGTCGTCCCCATGGTCGAATCCGATCACAACAACATCACTCCGCAAAAGCAAGGTGCCTTCAACAGGCGTTCCGAAGAGGTGCTGACTGAGATACTTCATGGTGAACAGTTCAAGCCCGATCAGACACTCTCGCATCCTTCGAGGTAGGCCGCTTGAATGAAGCACCAGATGGATGCTTGCGAGAACAAGGTGTAAAGATGTGCCGAGCGCATTGATGCTCGATTCAGTTTCACGGAAGGGGTCAAGACCACATTGAAGCCCAACAAACATGGTTGTCCTGGCAGCACAAACCGAGCTGTTCCATCTTTGCAATTTGGCCGCAGGAACTTCGTCGCGGGCGGTCTGGCCGCCGTGCTGGCTACGGCGGGAGATGCCGCTTCCGTCGGCCAAGCCCCTGCACCTGTACGAAGGACGCCCGACGGCCCGTTGAAAATCAATGCCGTGGAATTGGTGGAACTGCATGGCCAATACTCCGAAGAAGCCGGCGTGGATAGACAGTCACAGGTCAATCCGCTGGATATCTACGATGACCTTCGTCCGCAGCCGTACAAAGACCATCCATCCGGGACAAGGCAGGTGCAGACGAGCGCAATCTATCTGCGCATTCGAACTTCGGCAGGATTGGACGGACTCTATGGCCCCATCGAAAAGAGCGCTGCCATCGTAGTGCAGACGGAACTGCGACCTTTCCTTCTAGGAAAAGATGCGCTTGCCGGAGAAGCGCTGTGGGACCAGATGTATCGCTCCAATCGCCATTCGCGCGATGGGTTTTTTATGATGGCCATCAGCGCGGTGGACAATACGCTCTGGGACCTGCGAGGGAAGTATTACGGAGTTCCTGTTTACCGGCTGTTGGGAGGCCCGACCCGCCCATCGGTAGAGATGTATGCGAGTTGCCTTGGATTTTCTCTTGAGCCCGAGAAAGTTCGCACGCGCGCGCTTGCATTGCAGAGCGAAGGATACCGATATCAGAAATGGTTTATGGGATATGGCCCAGGCTCTGGCCCTGAGGGTATGCGGAAGAATGTCGAGTTGGTTCGTATTCTCCGGGAGACGCTCGGCGGTGACACGGAACTCATGTTCGATGCGTACAGCGGCTGGGATCAGGATTACGCGCTGGAGTGGGCGCACCAGGTTGAGCAGTATCGCCCTCACTGGATTGAAGAGGCCACGCACCCCGAAAAGATCGACGGCTTCGCCGCCATGCGCCGCAGTACCTCGATTCCCATCGCATCAGGCGAACACTTCTATGGTCGATGGGAAGTGGAGCGATATCTGCAGGCGGGAACTCTCTCTGTTGTTCAGGCTGACCCGGAGTGGTGCGGAGGCACATCGGAACTGCTGCGTATCGGAACCGTGGCCAGCTTGCATGACGTTCCTGTCATCCCGCACGGACATAGCCTGCGTGCTGCGATTCACATCATTGCAAGCCAATCGCCGATGACTTTTCCGTTGGGAGAATACCTCGTCAAGAAAATGCAGCACTACTATCACTTCGAGCGCGATCCGCTCACGCCGGTCAAGGCGCATATCGCCCTCCCGAGCGGCGCTGGGTTCAACGTTGAATTCGACCCTGCCCGAATCGAATCGCAGACGACGCTCAAGATCGATTGAAGAAGATTTGCAAGTCACTGCTTCGCGCGTGGAACTAAGCGACAACCTCAACACCCTTAGAGGGCTAACGTCGCGCCCCATTGTCCAGACGATGTTTGCGTTTGCGTTCGGACTTGCTACTCCCCGCGTCAGGTAGCGAGTGTTTGGTGCCGGAATGCCGCTGCAGCACCAGCGCCGCTGCGCCTCGCAGACGCGCGAGTTCGACATCGGCGGTCACTTCGATCCGTGGCGGGGTAATCCCCAGCATCGACTCGGCGAGTTCGGCTTCGACCACCGGCCCAAACCGCGACCATGATGACGTCAATCCGCCGGTAAGCAAAATCACTTCAGGCGAGAGCGCGGTGGTGATAGTGCGAAGGCCTTTCGCCAGGAAAGTCGCTTGCCGGTTCAGAGCTGCGATCGCATCGGCATCGTCGTTCTCGGCGAGACTCAGGAGCTCTAGTATCGTGGGGCGAGGGTCGGCCGGACGCAACTCCGCGAAGTATTTGATCGCCGCGCGCGACGAGGCGTAGACCTCCCAGCATCCGTATCGACCGCAACTGCACTTCGGCCCCGATGGATCCAGAGGGATGTGCCCAAACTCGCCTGCAAGCCCTGCCCGGCCGGTGACCAGATAGCCATTCGCGAGGATCGCAGTGCCGACCCCTTCTGAAATGGTGACGAGCACCGCGTCTCGAATGCCATCCATCCTTCCAAACCAGAGTTCAGAAAGAAGGCAGGCATTTGCCGCGTTGTCCATCTCTACATGGAGGGGAATCTCTTTTTCGATCGCTCCCTTAATGTCATAGCCCGACCATGGAAGGTTAGGGGAAAGGATAAGAGTCTGTTTCGTCGGATCGACTCGACCGGGAAGGCTCAGCCCAATGCCCTCAAAGGATCGATCCGCATGAATCGCCTGCATGCGTTTCATGGAGGCAATAAGAACTTGAACTCCCCGCTCAGGGTCGGCGACCAGAGGCAGCGTCTCGCGTTCAAGAAAGCGCCCATTTAGATCCACGACAGCGGCAATGGCCTGGTTTGGTCGAATATCCGCGACCAGGATGACCATATCGCCGTTCAGAGAAAGAAGAGTCGGGCGCCTGCCTCTCGGTCTCTTCGCAGCGGCTCCTTCTGTAACCCACTTTTCCTCAATCAACTGCTCGGCAATGGCGGAGATCGTACTGGGTTGGAGGCCGGAGATTCGGGCCAGGTCCGCTCGCGATACCGGTTGTCTGGTTCGGACCAGCTCTAAAACAAGATCCCTATTAATGTCGCGAGCAATCTGGCTGGATGCAAGTTCCGCATAAGCGAGATCGATGCGCTGAATTCCTGTCGGCCTTCGATTGCTCTTGATCAGCTTCATCGATATTAAATTCTAGCCGCTAAACGAATTGATCGCAGAACATTATTTCAGGCGCCAGTTAGCCGTTCGGAATTGGAGGACCACCAGCAGCCATATAGAGGCGATCTATTGGTTTCAGAGACTTCTGAGTGCTTATGAAGACACTTGTGACGGCTCCTGACCGTCACATTTCGTTCAACTCGTTCAACCATGTATTTTTGTGGTCCAGAACGAAATCCGTCAGCCGGTCGAATTGACTCATAACGCGAACCTGCTAAGCGCAGTCTGTCTCGCAACAGATTTGCCCCCTTTTCAATGCTCTTTGCCGCTATTGGCTCGAAACCCCGACTCTTCCGCAGCGAGCCTAGTGCGGCAGTTCCTGCCGTCCGACGATCGTGAAGTTGCCACTGAGCGTCGAGTCCGCGCTACGCGCATCCTTGGGTTGCGAGCCGCCGACCGAGACCGCGTAGCTGCCTGGCTGAACAGCAACCGCGCCGTTGGCATCCACCTCGGATAGCTGACGCGGGGCCAGCTTGAACGTCACATGCTGCGTCTGCCCAGGCGCCAGGTGGATGCGCTGAAAGCCTTCGAGCTGCACGCTCGGGGATAGTCCTCCGTTGCCGTCTTTGGGCGGCGCCAGGTAAAGCTCGGCGACTTCATCGCCCGCGACTTTGCCGGTATTCCGCACGTCGGCTTCCACCGTCAATGTGTCGCCCGCGTGCAAGGAGAGAGCCGACAACTTCAGGTGCGAGTAACTGAAGCTCGTATAGCTGAGACCGTAGCCGAAGTCGTATAACGTCTTGCCTTTGAAGTAACGGTAGGTACGGTTGCTCATGGAGTAATCGATAAACGGGGGAAGCTCGTCGAGCGAACTGTAGAAGGTCACCGGAAGTCGCCCGCCAGGATCATTCTTGCCGGTCAGCGTGTCGGCGATGGCTTTTCCTCCAGCCTCGCCCGGATACCATGCGTCGAGGATCGCATTGGCATGCTCCTGTGCCCAGTTCACGGCCAACGCTGAGCCATTGAGCAGAACGACGACCATAGGCTTGCCGGCCGTCGCGACCTGCTCAAGCAGATTTTCCTGCGGCCGAGGAAGCTTGATGTCCGTGCGGTCTCCACCGGAGAAGCCTTCGACGTGAACGGGCATCTCCTCACCCTCAAGCTGCGGCGAGAGCCCAACCATGGCGATAACGAAGTCCGCGTTCTTTGCAGCGTCGACGGCCTGCTTCAAAAGCACATCTGCCGGCGGTTGCCAGTCCAGCGAGATGCCGCCGCCCAGCATTGAAGAGGACCGAGTCATCTCGATGGAGATGGGCAGCTGACGGGAGTCCGCGAAGTCGACGGTAAAACGCGGCGGAGCGTAAGCGCGAGGGTCCTGCGGCATACCGGTGGTTCCGTTGATGCGAGCCGAGCCCATACCTGACGCGGGAGGAGAATTCCTTGCGGCAGCGACTTCCTTGCCGTCTATCGTGACAGAGAAGTGGTCATCTCCACCACAGAGCCGGCAGCGCCCAACGCGCAGTATGAACTCGTACTTGCCAGGTGCCGGCGGGACGAGGACGCCGGTCCACCGCACGCCAAAGCCGGTGGTCGAGTTGCCCGGCAAGGGACTGACTGAGGTCCAGTCGAAGTCGATCTGCGGATCTACGCGCGAAAGGACGGGTTTACCTTCCAGGCTGGTTCCCGCAAAGTATTCCGCTTTGAGGCCTTCCTCCGTTGAGCCTTCCGAGGGACGAAACAAGGTACGCGGAACGGGAAGCACAATGCCCTCGGCGTAGGGTGCGCCTTGCTGATAAACGATGCGAGCGTTGGGGAACGCCGCGCGCAGAGCGTCCACCGGCATCTGCGGGTCGCGCGGGACACCGTTGTAGTTGCCTTCAAGCGCGGCCAGGGAAGCTGCATTGGGTCCCATCACAACGATCGTTTTGTACTTCGAGCGGTCGAGGGGAAGGATGCCATCGTTCTTCAGGAGCACCATCGACTTGTCCGCCACCTCAAGCGCGAGAGCCTGATGAGCGGTCGAGTTGACATCGGTGAACGGAATGGAAGTATAGGGCACCATGCTCGGCGGATCGAAGAGGCCAAGCTTCATGCGCGCGACAAAGAGTCTGCGCAACGAGACGTCGATGTCTGCTTCGCTGACAAGGCCGGCCTTCACGGCATCGGCGAGTGTCTTGTAACTCTGGCCGCATTCCGTGTCGGTGCCGTGGAGCAGAGCGTCGGCGGAAGCATGCGCGCTGTCCGGCGAAGTGTGGTGCGCATTCTGCTGCCAGAAGTCGCTGACGGCGCCGCAATCGGAGGTCACGTACCCCTGGAAGTTCCAGTAGCCGCGCAGGATGGTTTGCATGAGCAGATCGGAGCCGCAGGCAGGCTGCCCCTCGACTGCGTTGTAGGCGCACATGATCGAGTCTGCCTTGGCATCGACGATGGTCGCGCGGAAAGCGGGAAGATAGGTATCCCAAAGATCGTGCGGCGAGGGCTGGACATCGAAGCGATGCCGCTCGCTCTCTGGCCCGGAGTGTACCGCGAAGTGTTTTGGCGTGGCGATAGCTCGATAGTAGTTCGGATTGTCGCCCTGTATTCCTTCGACAAAATTGACGCCTAGCTGCGCGGTCAGAAATGGATCTTCGCCATACGTCTCCTGGCCGCGGCCCCAGCGGGGATCACGGAAGATATTGATGTTCGGCGACCAGAAGGTGAGGCCGTAGTAGATGGAGTGATTGTTGTGGCGCAGAGCTTCATTGTTCTTCGCGCGCGCCTCGGTAGAGATTACGGTTGCAAGCTGCTTGAACAGCGGAGCATCCCATGTCGCCGCCATGCCGATCGCCTGCGGGAACATGGTCGCATATCCGGAGCGTGCCACTCCGTGCAGTCCCTCGTTCCACCAGTCAAAAGAGGGCACTTGCAGTCGCGGGATTGCGGCTGAGCTGTTCATCATCTCAGAGACCTTTTCCGCGAGCGTCAAGCGGGAGACCAGATCCGCGGCGCGCTGTTCAGCCGGCAGCCTGGGATCCTGATAGGGCAGTTGCTCAGCCGATTGAGCG
>DASWCA010000154.1:0-7606 GCA_036390355.1 Acidobacteriaceae bacterium | reverse complement strand
GGAGTGCAAGGTCAGAGTTGCGCCCGGCTGCGCGGGGACGAAGAGACTGACGGCGAGATCGGCGAAAGCGGCCACCGGCATGAGGATAGGGTCGCTGACGGCGAGGGTGCCGGCGGGGATTATCACGGAGGCCGCGCCGTTGAAGGTGACGCCGTGGTCGGTGCCGGGTTGCGTCGCGCCGGCTGACCCCGTTGCTCCTGCTGGTGCGTCGAGGGCGACGTGGACGCCGGCGATGGTGAGTGGGGTGGTGCCGAACTCGTTGGAGATGCGCAATCGGATGGCGCGGCCGCCGAGCGACAGGTGAACGATGTCGCGAAAGGTCGCGCCGTTGGGGCCGATGAGCTTTTCCGTGGCGGGAGCAGCGACCGGCGCAGCCGCCCACGAGCCGGTCCAGATGGGCTGCTGAGCGGAGGCGGGAGTAATCGGCAGAAGGAGTGCTATGGCGAGGAGAGAGAGCAGGGGCTTCATCGTTCTCCGTTCTCCGTTCTCCGTTGCCCGTTGTCCGTTGCAGGCGTTCCAAACAAAGAACGGACAACGTAGAACGGACAACTTACTTCGTAAATAGGTTGAGGTCGATCGAGTCGCCCATAGCCTTGTATCCGGCGTCCTGCGGGTGGAGGTGGTCGCCGTGGTCGTAGGCCGGCAGGAACATATCGGGGTGCGCAGGGTCGGCGGTGGTCTTCTCGAAGTCGATGAATCCGTCGATCTGTTTGCTCGTGCGAATCCACTTGTTCAGCGTCTGGCGGACCTCCTCGCCGGCAGGTGACGAATAGCCGGCCCCGACATAGGGCGTCAACGTCGCGAAGTAGACCTTGATGCCGTGGCTGTGCGCGCGCTCCGCCATTTGCATGTAGCCGGTGATCAGGTCGTCGGCCGAGACTACGTCGTAGGTCCGGTGCGTATCGTAGGCGTGGCCAATGTCATTGATGGCTTCGAGGACGATGACGTACTTCACGCCGGACTGCGCGATGACGTCGCGGTCGAAGCGCGCGAGTGCGCTGGGGCCGGTGGTGTCATGCAGAATGCGATTGCCGCCGATGCCCAGGTTGAGCACGCCGACATCGGCTGTCTTGGGATTGGCGAGCAGGCGTCGGGCCAGCTCGTCGGGCCAGCGTGAATTGGTGTTCAGGGTGGCGAAGGCGCCATCGGTGATGCTGTCGCCGAAAGCGACCAGGGCAGCGCTACGCGCGGGCACTTTGACGTCGACGCCCTTCAGGAAGGGCCAGGCGCGGATCTCGGTTGGGTTGTCGAGCGCCTTGGCGCCGACGACGTTGCCCGGCGCGGTATAGCCGATCTGGTCGGCATAACCATGCTGCGAGAGCTGCTTGATCGGTTGCTCTGGCAGCAGAAAACTGACGGCGAGATCGGACTGAGCAGGCAGGCTCAGCATCGCCGGATCGCTGACCATGAGCGCGCCGGGCGGGATGGTGACACCGGTCCGTCCGCCGAACGTAAGCCCCGCCGAGGATACGAGGTTGATGGCGCTGCCTCCCTGGCTGACCGCAACGTGGGCTGCTCCAATGGTGAGCGGGTCGGTACCAAACTCGTTCGTGAAGATGACGCGGACCTGGGGACCGCCGATGGAGACGTGGACGATCTCGCGGATGGTCGTATCGGCGGTGCCATAGATGAACGGAGCAGGCCGGGCCTGGGACGGCGTACTGCGCGGATTCTCGACAGGCGCCGCGGGAGGCGCGACCGGGGTTGGCGTCTGCGTGGCCGGCGGTGCGGGCGCGGTGGAGCTGGCGGGAGGCGCGATCACGGGCGGTGCGACGGCGAGCGTGGCTGGGCGACCGTTATTCGCGGCCATGGGCGCGGCCGCCCAGGTTCCGACCCAGTGGTCGGGCGGCGGCGCGGCGTGGGAGACTGCGGTGGTTGCGAGCAGGGCGAACAGGGATAGGACAGGGAGGCGCAGGCGGGTCGTCACGGGAGAAGGTCTACCTCGAAAAAGAAAATTTCGGACGGCCCCATCTTACGCTGGTTTTGCCGGCTTGCGTTGATCGGGCGTTGGCAAGTGCGGCAGCGTTTCCCGTATAGTGGGCGGGGCGAAGTATGTTGACCGTTGCATGTTCTCCGTTGTCCGTTGTCCGTTGCCCGACGCCATCCACTTTGGAAGCGTCATTCTGACTCGCAGAGTCAGAATCTCCGTATTTGTCTTTCCAACGGACAACGAAGAACGTAAAACGGACAACCCAAAAGGAATGACGATGCGATTTGCGAGAGTTATGCTGCTAACCATGATGACAACACTCGGAGCACACGGCGCGGTGGCGGCCGTGGCGGTAACCAAGGCAGATTTCGGGAAGCTTCCCGATGGCAAGGCCGTGGACGTCTACACGCTGAAAAACGCGGACCTCGATGTCCGGATTACGAACTACGGCGCGCGCATCGTCTCGCTGATGACGAAGGATCGCGACGGCAAGATGGGCGACGTCGTGCTCGGCTATAACTCGATCGGCGGCTACGTGGCCGAAGGCGATAAGAAGACTTACTTCGGCGCGATCGTCGGACGCTACGGCAACCGGATTCGCAGCGGCAAGTTCTCCATCGATGGGCACGAGTATCAGATTCCGCCAAACAATAACGGTAACGCCCTGCACGGCGGGCCGGAGGGCTTCGACAAGAAGCTGTGGACGGCGAAGGAGATTCCCAACGGCGTCGAGATGTCCCTGGTATCGAAGGACGGCGACATGGGATTTCCGGGCACGCTGACACTTCATGTGCGCTACACGCTGGCCGGCGGCGCGGTACACATCAACTACTCGGCGACGACCGATAAGCCGACCGTGACCAACATTACGAATCACTCCTACTTCAACCTGTCCGGCGAGGGATCGGGCGACATCCTCGGCGAAGTGCTGATGCTGAACGCCAACGGCTATACGCCCGTCGATGCGGGCCTGATTCCCGTGGGCGGAGTGCAGCCCGTGGCGGGAACGCCATTCGACTTCAACAAGCCGACCGCGATCGGCCAGCGCATCGACAACGCGAACGAGCAGTTGAAGCTCGGCGGCGGCTATGACCACAATTGGGTGCTCAACGGCAAGAACGGCGAGATGAAGGTCGCGGCCAAGGTGCACGATCCGAAGTCCGGTCGCGTGCTGACAGTCTCGACGACACAGCCCGGCGTGCAGTTCTACGCCGGCAACTTCCTCGATAGCTCTTACACGGGCAAGGCTGGCGTGAAGTACGCGAAGCGCACGGGCTTCTGCCTGGAGACGCAGCACTATCCGGATTCGCCCAATCAGCCCGCGTTCCCAACCACGCTGCTGAAGCCGGGTGAGACGATGCACTCGGAGACGGTGTTCGCGTTCTCGGTGCAGAAGTGAAAGGGAGTTGTCAGTTGTGAGTGATCAGTTGTCAGTTGAAAAGCGCCCTGCCGATCCGGGGGCGCTTTTCTTTTGTCTTCAACTGACAACTGAGCACTGACAACTCTTACTTGAGCTTCCGCTTCAGGTCCTCCGCGATAAGCTTGCCGTGGAAGCGGCCGTTCTCGATGAAGATTTCGTTAGTGCGCTCGCCTGCGACGATGACGCCGCCGAGGTAGATTCCCGGTACGTTGGACTCGAGGGTAGCCTGGTCGCACACCGGGCAGCGGTCGTTCGTCTCGTCCAGCTTGACGCCGAGCCGCTCGATGAACTCGAAGTCGGGGTGGTAGCCGGTGAGGGCGAAGACGAAGTGATTGGGCAGAGTGAGGCTGCCCTCGGGCGTGGCCACGTCGACGTGGTCTTCGGTGATGCCGGTGACCATGCTGGAGAAGTGGGCGGTAATTTCGCCGTTCTTGATGCGGTTGTTGATGTCGGGCAGGATCCAGTACTTCACGTGGCGATGCATCTCCGGGCCGCGATGGACGAGGGTAACGCGCGCGCCATGTCGCCACAAGTCGAGCGCGGCGATGGCGGCTGAGTTCTTGCCGCCGATAACCAGGACGTCGAGACCGAAGTAAGGATGCGGCTCGCGATAATAGTGCTTGACCTTGCTGAGATCTTCGCCGGGAATTTCCAGATAGTTGGGCAGATCGTAGTATCCGGTAGCGATGACCAGCTTGCGCGTGCGGTGGGCAATGGCGCGGCCGAACCGGTCGGTGGTGTGAACCGTGAAGTTGCCGTCGCTGCCGGTTACGCGCTCCACGGTTTCGTACTGGCGCACGTCGAGCGAGTAATGCTCGGCGACCTTGCGGTAGTACTCCAGCGCCTCCGAGCGGGTGGGTTTCTGGTTGGGGCTGGAGAACGGCATGTCGCCGATTTCCAGCAGCTCCGGCGTCGTGAAAAACGTCATGTGCGCGGGATAGTGGAAGAGCGAGTTGCAGAGACAGCCCTTGTCGACCAGAACGGCCGAGAAGCCGGCGCGCTGAGCCTCGATGGCGCAGGCCATTCCTGTCGGACCGGCGCCGATGACGAGCAGGTCGCATACAGCGGGCTCGGCGGATTGTGTGAGGTCGATCATTGTTCTAATCCTAATAGCGGGAACCCTCCGCGGCGTCATACCCTCCGCGGCGTCATTCTGACTCGCAGAGTCAGAATCTCCGTAGTTGCTTTTACCAACCCACCACCGACTGGCGGGAATGGCGGCGTGGATAGGAAGCAGGACTACTTCTTTGCTTTGGCGTTCCTTACCTTCGCGGCGAGGAGCTTGCGGCGGGCGGTGACGAGGCGCTTCTGCTCGGCCGCGGAGAGCGCGAGAACTTTGCGAGTTTTGGGTGGGAGTTTGGCGAAGACGATCTGATGGGCGGCGCGGAGTTCGCGCTTCCATTCAGCATCGGTGAAGGCGTCCCAGTGGAGGACAGCAACCCAGTGAGCGCGGGCGAGGTAGGGCGCGGGAATCAGACCGTCCTGCTCGATGAGTTCGGAGAAGCGGTCGGGGCCGGCGGCGTACATCATGAGGGCGTGGTGGACGACGCGGCGGCGGTCGGGGCCGGGATCGTCGAGGTTGATCAGCGCGAACATCCTCCCGCCGATGGCCTTGTCGCCGGCCCAGAAGACGAGGTTCGCACCCCACTGCATCGTCTCGGCGACGTGGGGGAGCGTCAGGATGTAGGCGCGGAGTCGTTCGGCATCCATGGCTTCTAAGGTACTAGGTACCAGGTTCCAGGTTCCAGGTAAAGGCAAAGACTTGACGCCGATGTTTCCCGGCGAAACCAATCTAAGAACCTGTTTAAGAACTGCATTTCGCCTTTGTTTGTTTGTTTGTTTGTTTTTGCGTTGTCATTCTGAGCGAAGCTCAGAATCCCCGCATTTCGCCGTTGCTTGTTTCATCCCAGCGGAGACGCCCACCGACTTCGGGCCAAATTCCGTAGCTCCTAAACAGGTTCTAAGAAGCGGACGGATTCTGGAAGAGGTACAAGGATAGACTGTGCACATGGCGATGGGAGATTGGAACTGGCCGGAGGAACTGGACGCGCTGCGTGCGGCGCCGGAGCACCACACTCTTCTCATGGAGAACGAAATGGTGCGGGTGCTGGATACACGGGTGCCTCCGGGGCATACGGTCCCGCTGCATACCCACCGGTGGCCATGCGCGCTGTTCATCAAGAGCTGGAGCGACTTCGTCCGGCGCGACATCGACGGCATTGTGGTTGCGGACAGCCGCAATGCGGGGACTGCGCCCGGCGACCAGGTGATGTGGTCGGGGCCGCTGGGGCCGCATACGTTGCAGAACGTTGGGGACCGCGAGTTGTGGGTGGTAGCGGTGGAACAGAAGACTACTGGCGGTAGCGGCGGTCACTCTCGCTGATCGCGGGAAGGAGGGGCGGGGCATCGCGCGGTGTGACCGATGTCACGGCCATCCTCCTTGGGTAGAGCGTAGAGTTCTGCGCGTAGGAGGACTGAGCAAATGATCGATATTATGAGCGGGACGGATACGGAAACAGGTGCGATTTCCAACACGAAAAAGGGTTCAAAGGCAGGCGTCGTGGTCGCATTCCTCTGCCTGGTGGTGCTGGCGGCCGGCGGAAGCTACTGGGTGATGAGCCACAGCAAGCCAGCGGCCCCGGCGGTTGATCCGAAGGCGTCGGAACAGGCGGTGAAGGATGCGGAGGTGTTGTGGTCGAGGGCGGCACAGGCGCACGATATGACGACGCTGTTCTCGTACTATGCGGATGACGCAACGTTGTTGCCGCCGAATGGAGAGATGACGACGAATAAGGTCAAGCTGCAGAAGGCCTGGACGGACATGCTGACGAAGGACGTGGACCTGTCGTGGACGTCGATGTATGTGGAGGCTGCGGCGTCGGGCGACCTGGTGTACGACGTGGGTTCATACACGATGACAACGAAGGCGAAGGGCAAAGGCAAGGCGTCCAGTGACCGCGGCAAATACCTTGCGGTGTGGAAGAAGCAGGCGGATGGAAGCTGGAAGGCCGAGGCGGATACGTGGAACTCGGATCTGCTGGCGCCTGTGGCGAAGAAGTAAGCAGGAACAAAGGCGAACGGCTTAACACCGATTGGCTCCGATGCTGCTGATTTGGTGCTCAAGCGCAGAAAGCGCGCCATATACCAGCCTGGGCCGAACGGGGTCCCCGGCCAGCTTGCTGGCTGGGGCAGGAAGGCCCAGGTACGCGGCCCCCGAAAATCTGAGGGCTGAAGGCCCGACCCAAGGTGCGACCGCAAACCGCCTGCGACCCGGCTATGCCTTTCAACTGACAACCTGCAACTAACCACTTCCCGATGGTCCTGGCCATGTATAATCTAGTCAGATAGTCAGATTGGATTTGGAGCGAAAGTACATGCCGCCAACGTTGACACATCGTGCAAAGCGAACCGGCAAGCGGCCCAATGCCGTAGCCGGACTGGAGCGCTGGAAACTCGAAGACGCCAAGGCCAGATTCAGCGAACTTGTGCGCCTGGCCGGAACCGACGGTCCGCAACTGGTGACGATACGTGGCAAAGAGGCTGCCGTGATTCTTGCGCCCGACGCGTACGAACAACTTCTGCCAAAGCCCAAAGGACACAAGCCGCTGGTTCGCTTCCTGCAAAGTCTCGGGCTGGACCGCATAGAGATCGAGCGGGAGATGGATACGGGACGGGAAGTCACCCTGTGAAAGGCTGGCTGCTGGATACCAACGTCATCTCCGAGGTGAGCGGAGCCAGGCCGGACCGCCATGTGGAGAAGTGGATCGGCTCCCAACCCGAGCACACATTGTTTTTGAGCATTCTGACTATTGCCGAATACCAGAAGGGCATCGAGCATCTGTCGCCTGGCGACAGACTCCGTCCCCGTCTGCAGCAAGCGGTCATAGCGCTGGAGACACGATTCTCGGGGCGGATTCTCCCAGTATCGGACCGAATTGCCCTTCGCTGGGGATCGATCAGCGGCCAGGTCAAGCGTCTCACTGGCCACCCTCCCTCGGTGGTCGATACGATGCTGGCCGCCACTGCGATCGAGCACAACCTGTATTTCGCAACTCGCAATGTTGCCGATGTCGCCAGGAGTGGCGCGGCGGTCTTCAATCCATGGAAGGACAACCCGGCGAACTTCCCGCTTTAAGTTGGAGGTTGCAGGTGTGCTGGAATTTGTCTCCACGCGTCCTCATTCTCCCTTGTGGCCGTCCTCATTCTCCCTTGTCGCCGTCATTCTGAGCGCTTTTGGCTCAGAATCTCCGTATTTT
>DASWCA010000153.1:0-2190 GCA_036390355.1 Acidobacteriaceae bacterium | reverse complement strand
GAAGTTCCAGGGCACGATCCCGGCGCACACCCCGAGCGGCTCGCGCCTGATTGTGCCGTCTGCCAGCGTTGGGTAGGCGAGCTGCGGCCCGGCCTGCGCAAACGGGTAGCGCAGCGCCAACTCGCCGAAGTAATCGAGGTGCGCGATCGAGTAGCCGATGTGGAAGGCCGTCGCCTGACGGATGGGTGCGCCGTTCTCGAGCGCCTCGAGCTTGGCGAACTCGTCCAGGCGGTCGCGCATGCGCGCTGCTATGGCCTTGATCACGGTCGCCCGCTCCTCGGGAGACTTCCTCCTCCACTCGCCCTTCTCGTGGGCGCGCCTGGCCGCCTCGACCGCCCGATCGGCATGCTCGACCCTGCCGCGCGCAACCGTGGCCACGAGTTCCTCGGTGGCGGGGCTGACGATTTCGAAGACCTCGTCAGCGTCGACCCGCTCACCACCGATAAGCATCTCGTAGTGCTTCCTGTCGGTTGTTGTCATTTGCCTCAGCTCCTCTCAACTCCTCGCGTAACAGTGTAAAATAACCGGGCGCGCGCCCCTAACAAGCATACCCAACCCCTGGCCCAATAAAACTCCTCGGCCCAGCTCTTCAACAAGCTTTCACCGGTGTTCTTGTCACCCATCGATCCGTTCTCCTTTCATCGGTTGTGTGTTCGAAATACGGCGAGGGTCATTTTCGTCTGACGACATCTCATGGGAACGTCCGTCTTCCCACCCACCCGAGGACGGCGTGAGCCCTCCGCCTTATGCGTGTAGCAGGAAAGAAGCATTTGCCGTTCAGCTAGAGCATCGTGCGATAGGTCAAGTATAGTCGACGAGCGTTGGCAAACGCGTTTGCCAGATTAGCACCGTCGTCGAACAATCGTTTGTTGTGAGGCCTTTATTTGCCCGTGAATTTGGCTGCTCGCTTGTGCAAGAAGGCGTCTATACTTTCTCGGTGATCCGCTGTAGCGTAGGCAGCTTCTTGTAATTGTCCCTCAAGATGGAGGGAGGCTTGCAGGTCTATATCCAACGACGTATACATGAGCTCTTTGATGAGCTGATACGTCCGCGTGGGTCCATTTGCCAGCCGCTTCGCTAATGCCCTGGTCGTCTCATCAAGCTCTGACAGGGGGACGCAGCGATTGACCAGTCCAATGCGCTCAGCTTCTGGACCACTGACTTCATCGGCCAGCATCGCCATCTCTAAAGCTCTACCCAGCCCAATGAGCCGTGGCAACGTGTACCCGCCGCCGCCATCAGGAACCAGGCCAATGCGTGCGAAGGCTTCGAGCAGGCGAGCATTGTCAGCAGCAATGCGCATATCACAAGCAAGGGCGATGTTCAAGGAGATACCAGTTGCTACGCCTTGAATTGCAGCGATGACTGGTTTGGGCATGTGACGAATCGCCAGGATCAGGCGATGGTACTTCGCCAGGTGTTCGCTCACTTTGAGTGGTTGGCTGCCAGCGTGAGCAGAAACGAACTCAGTGAGGTCCTGACCAGCCCCAAATGCTCGCCCGGCACCGGCAAGCACGACGCAGCGGATCGCATCATTATGAGCGGCCGCTTCGACGGCTTCTGTGAGTTCCTGTAACATGAGCGTGTTGATCGCGTTCAGCACGTCGGGGCGGTTCATGGTGAGCGTGACGATGCTTTCGTCTTGTTCAACAAGCACGTTTTGGATATCAGTTCGCATTGGGTCCTTCTCCTCCTTCTTTCTTCCCCCTGGTTAACACCGCGATCTCGTCCCATTCCTGGGATGTGAGGTCGCTCAGCTTGTTAAACTCACCCGCGCCGCCGATCCACTCGCCCCCATCAATGGTCACCACCTCGCCATTGATATATCCGGCAGCATCTGAGATCAGATAGGCGGCCAGGTTCGTCAGTTCGGCCATTTGACCAACGCGCCTGAGCGGGTTGGTGTGTAACAACTGCTCTTGTATCCCTGGCTTGGGCATCAGACGGGTCCATGCGCCTTCGGTCGGAAAGGGACCGGGGGCAATCGCTACCTGCCGAATCCCGTGGGGGCCCCATTCAACTGCCAGCGACCGGGTCAACGCCAGGACCCCGGCCTTGGCGGCAGCCGAAGGCACGACATAGCCTGACCCGGTCCAGGCGTAGGTCGTGACAATATTGAGCATCGTGCCGGATTGCCCTTGCTCAAGCCAACGTTTCCCCAGGGCCAGCGTGCAGTAGAAGGTGCCATGT
>DASWCA010000152.1:0-11225 GCA_036390355.1 Acidobacteriaceae bacterium | reverse complement strand
GTGCGCGCCTTCGCCGACTGCGCCCAGGCCGTCGAGCGTGGGGACGCCCAGCGCGGCAGTGAAGTTGCCGTCCGAACCGCCGCCCGTCGCCGCCTCGTCCAGCGTGAAGCCGATGTCGGCGGCCAGTTTGCGCGCCTGCTTGTAGAGCGCGACCGTGCCCGGCTTGCGCTCCATCGGCGGACGGTTCAGGCCGCCGGTGACTTCGAGCCTGCACGCCGGGTCGGTGCAGCGCAGGCCGCGGAAGAGCTTCTCGACGCGCGCGGCATCGCTCGCCTTCGCGATGCGCACGTCGATGTCGGCATAGGCATGCTGCGCGATGACATTCGACCGGGTCCCGCCGGAGATTACGCCGGGATTCACAGTCCGTCCGACGCGGAGATCGGTGAAGCCGGCGGCCGTTTGCAGCAGACGCGCGAGTTCCAGGATCGCAGAGTGCCCGCGCTCGAAGTCGACTCCGCTGTGGGCGGCCACTCCGGTGACGTGCAGGTGGTAGTCGCCGACACCTTTGCGCGCGGTCTTGCAGGCGAGGCCTTGCGCCGGTTCGAGCACCAGCACCGCCGCAGACGCCAGCGCGAGACGCTCCGTGATCGGCCGCGAGACCGGGCTGCCGACCTCCTCGTCGCTGTTCAGGAGCAGCGCGATGGGGCGGCTGACCTTCTGCTCCTCGACGATCCGGATCGCGGCAAGCGCCATTGCGATTCCTGCCTTCATGTCGAGAACGCCGGGACCGTAAATCCGGCCGCCGCGCTCGCGCCAGGGCATCGTCGCCAGGGTTCCGAGCGGCCAGACCGTATCGAGGTGGCCGAGCAGCAGGATCGGCTTGCGGCTGCTGCGCGCCGGGCCGAACCGGAGTTCGAGGACGTCGCCAAACGCCTTCTGTTTGTGGATCTTGGCGCGTCCACCAATCGGTCCGGCCAGCTCTGCCGTAAGCCGAACCGCCGCGTCGACGGCGGGCTTCGAGTCGCTTGGCGACTCAACATTGACCAGTTCGCGCAGCGTCTTCACCATCCACGCTGACTGCTCTCGTGCGGCTTCGAGGAATGGATTCGCAACTCTCATGGAATGTTCGGATAGTACAGCAGAGGAGGCCTGCATTCGGCGGAAACGAGGCCCCCCGATCGCCTGGAATTGCTCCAAGTGTGGCAATTCTGCCACACTCCGGAAGCGTTTATCGGGTTGTAATCTGGTTTACGGATCTGTTGGGAGATTCCCTTTTGGCCCAGAACGCTCATCCTGAGCAGACAATCCGGTCCGACATCGAGTTTCGCGGAATCGGCCTGCATAGCGGCGCGGAAGTTTCGATGCGCCTGGTTGCGGCGCCTGCGGGTTCCGGCATCGTCTTCCGGCGGACCGACCTCGACAACTTCGAGATTCCGGCGAACGGTCGCAATGTCGCCAAGGTCAGCTATGCGACCAGCCTGATGCGGCAGTCGGTGCTGATCTCGACCACCGAGCACCTGCTGTCGGCGCTGATCGGATTCGGCGTCGATAACGTCATCGTCGAGGTCGACAACCTCGAACTGCCGATTCTCGATGGCAGCGCGTTGCCGTACATTGAGGCATTTCAGTCGGTGGGACTGAAGCAACAGCGCCGGAAGCGCGAGTACATCCGCATCCTCAAGGAAGTCGAGGTACGCGAGGGCGGCAAGTTCATCGGCGTCTATCCCGGCTCGGGCTACGGCATCGACTACACCATCGACTTTCCGCAGCCTATCGGGTTTGCGCGGTTCCGCGGCGACCTCGAAACCGGCGACTACGCGAAGCTGATCGCTCCGGCGCGGACGTTCGGCTTCAAGGAAGACGAGCCCAAGCTGCGCGACATGGGACTGATCCGCGGCGTGTCGGACTCCTGCGCGATCATCGTCACCAAAGACGGCGTGCAGAACGGGCCGCTGCGTTTTGACGACGAGTTCGTGCGGCACAAGGTGCTGGATCTGATCGGCGACCTGGCGCTTGCGGGCCGGCGCATTCAGGGTCGCGTGATCGCCGAGCGCGCGGGCCACGCGATGCACACCGCGCTGGTACAGAGGCTGCTTAGGGACCGTTCGGCCTGGGAACTCGCCCACGGCTACGACGAAATTCCGCATCCCGTGGAAGTCGATGCCGGGATTCTGGCGGCAACTCTGCCTGCGCATGCATAGCACTGCGAAGCGGCTGGCGGCGATTGCGCTGGGATCGAATCTCGCGTCCGAGTGGGGCGATCGCGAGGCCAACCTGCGCGAGGCAATCCGACGCGTTGGGCGGCTCGGCGAGATGCGCGCCGTCTCTTCGTTCCACGACACGGCGCCGGTGGGGATCACCGAACAGCCGCGGTTTCTGAATGCGGCGATGCTTCTCGAGACCGAACTGGAGCCGGTGGAACTGATGCGCGCGCTGCTCGCGGTCGAACGCGCCATGGGTCGCGACCGGACGGCGGTTGCGGCAAAAGGACCGCGCATCATCGACCTCGACCTGCTGCTGATGGAAGATGTGGTGCTGGTGACAGGCGAACTCACTTTGCCGCATCCGGCGATGGCGGAGCGGCGGTTCGTGCTGGCGCCACTGGCGGAAATAGCGCCGGATTGGGTCGAGCCGCTCTCCGGACAGACAGTGGCGCAGCTGCTGGCGGCGTTGGCCGGCTAGCTCCACTTAGCTTGTCATTCTGGCCTGAAAGGCCAGAATCCCCGTATTTGTCCTGGCTATGCTCCACATACACGCCTGCGAATATCCTTGTGGTTGCGGCGGCGGAGTGTTTTACTGCGGATGATTTCCGGAGTGGACAATGCAGGCGTTTGAACGGTATCTGGAGCGATGGCGAGGTGCGGGGCTTCTGGACGAAGCGACCGAGGGCGCGATTCGGCGGTATGAGGAGTCGCAGGCGACTCCGAGCGGACGGCGATGGCAGGTGATCGTCGCTCTGGTGCTGGGCGGGATCTTGCTGGGCGCGGGCGTGCTGCTGTTTGTGGCGGCGCACTGGGATGAGGTTTCGCCGGGCTCGCGGCTGGCGCTGGTGATGGCCATGCTGGCGCTGTTCCATGGCGCGGGGATTGTCTCGCGGGAACGCTTCCCGGGGTTTGCGACGACCATGCATGCGCTGGGGACGGTATCGTGCGGCGCGGCGATTGCGCTTGTAGGGCAGATCTTCAACATGCAGGAGCACTGGCCCGCGGCGGTGATGCTGTGGGCGATGTGCGCCGCGGCTGGCTGGTGGCTCCTCGGCGATGAGTTCCAACAGACCGCAACGCTGCTGCTGTTTCCGGCGTGGCTGATCTGCGAGTGGGGAGACCGCGCCAGCGTTTACAACGGCTCGATTGTGTATCTGGCTCGGATGGTGGCGGTCATTGCGGCGGTGTACCTGACGGCGTTTCTCCACTCGCGGCGGCGGATAGTGTTTGGCCTGCTGTTTGCGGTGGGCGGCTGGGCGCTGCTGGCGACGACGCCGATGTTGTCGGAGGGATGGAACTACTACGGCTACGGGCACAATTGGGGATTTGTGCCGCTGTCGCTGCGGCTGTGGTCGTACGCGATTCTGCTGCTGACGCTGGTGTTCGGATGGCGCGTGGATAAGAAGAGCGTGCTGCCGGCCGCGGCGGTTGCTGTAACCGCGTTTGCGCTGCCGTGGCTGCATGTTGTATTGACGGATGGCTGGAGGCGATCTGAGCCGACGGCGGCGATGTATGCGCTGGTCGCCGCGCTGTGCGTCTTCCTGGCGTGGTGGGGCGTGCGCGAGGGCAGCAAGGCGATCGTCAACTACGGCATTGCGGCGTTCGCACTGACGGTGATGTGGTTCTACTTCTCCGACATCATGGGCAAGCTGGACCGCTCGCTGGGATTGATCGTGCTGGGCGTGCTCTTCCTTGCCGGGGGATGGGCGCTGGAGAAGACCCGGCGCAGGCTGGTCGGGCATATCGGGGAGGTGGCAGCATGAACCGGAATCAACGAACGATTGTGTTGCTGGTGGTACAGGCGGCCCTGGTGCTGAGCATCGCAGGGAAGTATTTGTATGAGCGCAAGACATGTCCGCGGGTGTGGGTGCGAACGGCGCAGTTTGATCCGAACATGCCGCTGCGCGGGCGGTATCTGTCGCTGCAGTTGGCGGTGGATGCCTGCGGGCTGCCGCGGGATGAGGTGCATCGGATGAAGGGTTATATGCCGGGGACCGATTATTGGCGATGGGAGGATGCGAAGCCGGTGGTCCGAGATGGAAAGCTGGTGGCAGTGTCAGCGGGGGCGACGGATCGGCCAGAGCTCACCGACGAAGTGATTTTGTTGGGTAATCGGTCGTGCGATCGGGCGACACTGTCGAAGAGCGTCGACTATTTCACCCCAGATACAGCGAAGGGACCCTTTCCGTTGAAGAAGGGTGAGGAATTGTGGGTGGAAGTGACGGTGCCTCAAATGGGCCCGCCCCGGCCGATTCAGTTGGCCCTTGCGAAAGACGGCGCATTTACGCCACTGAAAATGGAGTAACGGGCGGCGATCCCGCTCCGTTTTCCGATCATCGTTTCTGTCTGGACAGACAGTGGCAGAAGAACTGCTTGCGGCGTTGTCCGGCTAGTGCGCATGCCCCAGTCCAGTAAGGCTCATGCAGCCTCGCGCCACTCGTGGTCGTCGAGTTCCAGGACTATCTTTTCTTTTGCCGGCTTGAACTCGTCGAGCATTGACTGCAGAATGGCTCGGGCGTGTTCGTGAAGGCCGGGTTCCTCGGAGAGGATGGCGTAGGAGAGCCGGGCAAGCTTTTCGGTGGCGCTGGAGATGGGTTGTTTGCCGTTTTCGATCCTGGAAAGCGTCTCCGGCTCAAGGCCGAGATACTTGCAATATTCGGTCGCCTTCTTGCCCAGCCTCTTGCGGAGGAATCTTACTTCGCTGCCAGTGAGATCGGACTTGGAAAGAACGAGGTCTCGCGCGATCAGTCGCATGAGTTGTTTGAGGGCAGGGATTTCAGCCACGATTCTCCCATCTGGCGATGTAAAGTACTTGATTCCAACCAGATAGACATTATCGAGACCGCTGTCCGCGAAGTGGAATGGCTGGTCGTCCGTTGCGAAGTGCTCGGTCAAATTCTGCTGGGTCATTCCTGGCTTTTCCATCGGGTTACGACCTCGAAGGTCTTGTTCGCTGAGTCTACGGCGATGATGATCGTCAACGCGTCGCCGTCGACGGACTCGGTTGCAATCCTGTATATCCACTGCCACTGATCTTCGTTGAACTCGGGTTGGCGCTCGTAGTGCCAATTCCGTTCGAGTCCGTGGATGACATCATCGGCCGTCAGTCCTCGTTCGAGATGGTCATACCGTGCGTGATAGGTTTCTCTGGCCTGCCCCGGAGCGTCGTCGAAGGCTTCTTTTCAGGAGAGCCTTCAGTTGGTCCTCGCTCAGGTAAGGAGGACGATATCCTTTTATTGACATAATATCAAGTCTTTCTAGCTGCAACAAATTGGGGATAGGGATCCATTGTTTGCCCCATTCAGTTCTTTGCAGTCATCGTTTCTGTGACAAATTGCGGCTTCGCATACTGGTAAGCACGCGTTCCACCCCCGCGACGGTCTTTGCCACGTCCTCGGATGAGGTCTGCCAGTTCGACACGCTGATACGCATCGCCCGGTGTCCGTTTGGCGTGGTCGTCCCGGAGAAGAAGGACGTGCCTTCCGCGGCGATCCCGGCGATGACCTCGTCGTTCCACTCGTCGGAGACTGCTCCGGAGGGATCGAGGAACGTGACCAGCCCCTGGTTGATGATGGGGCTGCTCAGCACCTGGACGCCTTCCAGCTCGCCAAGTCCCGCGACCAGTTGCGCGGCGCAGTCGCAACAGCGTTCGACAAGTTCGCGCACACCGCTTCGGCCGAGTTCGCGCAGAGCCGCGTAGCTCGAGAATCCGCGGGCCCGGCGCGAGAACTCCGGGTTCCAATCCAGCGGATCGCGCGCGAGATTTTCCTGCGTGAGATAACTTGCCCGGTAGCTCATCGACGCGCGATGCGCGTCCGGTTCCGCAACGAAGGCGTAGCCGCAGTCGTACGGAACGTTCAGCCATTTGTGGCCGTCGGTGGCCCAGGAGTGCGCGCGATCCATTCCGTGAACCAGCCGTTCGTAGCGCGGACTTGCCGCAGCCCACATGCCGAACGCGCCGTCGATGTGGGTCCACGCTCCGTATCGCCGCGCAATCGGGATCAGCGCCTCGAAATCGTCGAAACCGCCGGTATTCACGTCGCCTGCCTGCAGCAGAACCACTGCGGGCTGGCCGTCGATCTCGCGCAGCGCCGCTTCGAGCGCAGCCGGATCGAGCGCTCCACCGTCGTCGACGGGCAGCTTCGTGAGCGCCTGCTCGCCAAAGCCGAGCAGATGCAGGGTGCGGTCGATAGTCGCATGGCGAAGGCCGCAATAGAGACGAATCTGCGGCGAGCCGCTCATGCCCTGCCGCTCGACATCCCACCCTCGCCGCTTCAGCAGCCAGGTCCGCGCCGCAGCCAGGCAGGTGGTGTGGGCCATCTGGCAACCGGTTACCAGCGCGAAGGATGTCGAATCCGGCAAGCGAAACAGCTCCTTCAGCCACGAACCGACGGCTTCCTCGACGATGGCCGATGCTGGACTGACGCTGTACAGGCCCGCGTTCTGGTCCCAGGTCGACGTCAACCAGTCCGCGGCCAGCGCCGAGGGCAAGGATCCACCCATCACCCACGCGTAGAAACGGGCGTTCACAGAGTTGTTCAGACCGCCTTCGATATCTCGCGCGAGATCGTTGACGACACATTCCGGCTGCATCGGGTCCTGATTCCATTCTTTGGACAATCGCTGCCGCAGAGTTTCGAGCGAGACCGTTGCGCCCACCGGAAGCTCGTCCACGGTTCGCAGATACTCGAGCGCGTGGTCCATGGCAGCCGCGAGAGCAGGGCTGAAATCTTTTCGCATGTCTAATCCTTCCATTCATCCTATGATCGGAGTATGCCATGCGATTGCGAACTTGATCTGGAGCGGCGGTGGGTCCGCGCCCGTGCGTGGGGTTTGATCACCTTCGACGAAGGCATGGCGACACGGCTGAAATTCCTAAACGACCCGAACTTCAGCCCGGACTTTTGCCAGATCTACGATGCGCGGGAAGTGACCCGCATCGCGCTGACTGCAAGCCAGGTTGGAGAACTGGCAAGGGCTTCGATGTTCAGCGCCAGATCGCGTCGAGCCTTCGTTGCGCCGCGAAGCGATACCTACGGACTTGCGCGAATGTACCAGACCTATCGCCAGATCAATGCCGGCGAGGAGCAGATCAGGATATTCCGGTCCATGGACGCCGCAGAGGCATGGCTCTCCGGCCTGAGCGACTCTTCCCTGGCGATCTAGCCGCTTACTTCGACGGCTGCACGGCGTTGGGATATAGGCCGGGGATCGGGGCAGTCTTCTCCTTCTCCTTCTCGGGATGGGGGAAGGGCTTGCGCGGCATCATCGCGTCGCGCTGGCTGGTGTTGTAGAGGAAGATCGCCTCCACTACCGCGGCCTGTGCAAGGTCCGCCGCATGCAGCCGGTCCACCGTGTCCATATCCGAGTGGTGCGTGCGCGTCTCGTAGTCCATGGGGTCCTGGATGAACTGAAATCCGGGCAGACCCATCGCGTCGAAGGAGAGATGGTCGGTGCCGCCGGTGTTTTGATAGCTGATGGTAGTGACACCGAGGTCCTTCAGCGGAGCGATCCACTGCGCGAAGATCGGCCCAATGGCGAAGTTCTCCTGCGTGTACACTCCGCGCACTTTGCCCGTGCCATTGTCGAGGTTGTAGTAGGCGTCGAGCGTCTCCCACTCTTTGGTCGTGGTCAACGCGCCCTTGCTGCGCAGGAAGGTCGGAAGGTTCGCCGGCTCGGGCGGATTGGGCTCGGCAAAGGTGCCGAAGTGCTGCTTGGCATAGCCCTGTGAACCGTACAGACCCTGCTCCTCGCCCGACCACAGAGCAATGCGGATGGTCCGCCGGGGCTTGATGTTCAGCGCCTTGAGGATGCGGACCGCCTCCATCGCGACCACGGAACCTGCGCCGTTATCGGTCGCGCCCGTCCCGGAGATCCAGCTATCGAGATGGCCGCCCACCATCACCACCTGTTCCTTCAGGGACGGATCGGTCCCAGGAATCTCGGCGACCGTGTCGAAGCCATGTTCATGATCGCCGGTGAACTTCGCTTCGATGTTGACCTCGACCTTGACCGGCACATTGTTCTGCAGCATGCGCACCAGGCGGTTGTAGTGCTCGATCATCATGACTGCGTTGGGCACCGTGACGGCGTTCTCTCTCTTCTGCGCGCTGGTCGCGAGATCGGCTCCGTTGTCGTCGAAGATGATCCCGGTACCGCCGCCGCTTCCTCCATCGCGGGCCGGAGTGAGGATCGCGAGCACACCTTCCGCGGCCATCTTCTTCACCGCGGCCGCGCGCATCTGCGATGCCCTGAGTCGGGCCTGGATCGCTTCGGGACTCCTTTGGGCTCCGGGTCCCGTCGGCACGGGAGAAGTCTCCATGTCTTTCAACTCCGCATCGGTGTAGCGGGAAAAGAGTGGGCCGGTGATATCGGGAGTAGGACGCATCGCGCCTAGCAGGACGATCTTTCCTTTCAGCTTGCCCGCATACTTGTCGATGTCGCCGGGCTGCTGCAGAACGATGTAGACGAGCTCGCCGGAGACGGGGCCGTTGGTCGGCACGGACCACGGCGCGGCCTGCGCCCACAGGGGTTCCGGGTCGGGGAAGACCATGCGGACCCAGGTGTTGATCTGCTGCCATCCCATGCCGAACTCGCCCCAATCTTCAATGTGGGCGTTTTCCAGGCCGATCTTCGTCAGCGTGTCGCGAGTCCACGCATTGGCCGCCGCCATGTTGGGCGAGCCGGTGAGGCGCGGACCGATGCCATCGTTCAGCGACTCGGCGAACTGCATGACGTGGGAGTGCTTGATACCCTCCTCGCGGATGCGCGCATACATAGTCAGGTCGAGGCTCTCGACCGCAGGCTGCGGGCCATAGTAGGAGGGAACTGCCGCCGGCTTCTCCACAACTGCTGCTTTTTTGTCTTGCGGTTTCTTGCCCTGCGCGTTTCCGGCGGCAACAAGGGACAGCGTCAGCATTGCGACGGTGGATGCACAACCAACTCGGCGCGCAATCGTGCAGGCATAGGTCATCGGGTTTCTCCAGTGGGATTGTCGGGCAATAGGCAAGAGTAGCAGAGTCGGCGGTGCGGCATGGTGGTGGGAGTGCGGTCCCACTCATCGCGATAAGGCTGCGATGAATGGGGCACCCCGATTTCGTGGCTACGCCAGCGTGAGTTGCAGCGTGGTGACGCTCGCTGGTGGGAACGTGTGCGTAAGGCGCCCGGCTGCGGGGCTCGCCGTAGTCGCGCGGTTGGGGTGGACGGCATTGGGATGCGCGAAGTCGTTGTGCGCGTGGACGTCGGCTTCGGCGAGGACGGTTCCGGTTGAACTGGAGATCGTCGCTCCTGAGACGGCGATCTCCGTGGTGACGGGGCGATCGATGTGCGGGTTCACGACCGTCAGCGTCATCCGCTTCGGATTCGCCGCCGAGATCGACGCCGAACCGGACAGCCCCGCAAGCAGCTTTACTGCTTCGAGCGATCCGGTGTAGCTGTTGCCGCCGGCCGGGATGGGCGCGTTGGCGAGCGGATTGCGGATGGCAGGCGCCGAGAACTCCGCGCGCACCGCCTGCGCGCCGCGATGCGGCAGGTACATCTGGAAGACGTGGAACGTCGGCGTGACCGTGAACTTGTCTCCCTGCGCAAGCATCAGCGAGTGGATGCAGTTGATCGACTGCGCGACATTCGCCACGGCGACCTTGTCCGCGTGGCGCTGGAAGATGTCGAGCGTAATGCCGGTCAGCAGCGCGTCGCGCATGGTCGATTGCTGCGAGAGGTTGTACTCGGGCGCCAGCGCGGTACCTTTGCCATACCACGCGCCCCACTCGTCGACCACCAACTTTACCTGCGGCTGGCCGGGTTCTGACGTGTTGCCCATCGCACTCCAGTGGTCGGTGACCACGCGCTCCATGATGCTGCCGCGCGTGAGCAGGTCGTAGAAATCATCCGTCGAGAAGTTCAGCGCGTCGCCGGCGGCGAACTGCGTGGGACTGCCCGACGTGTAGTAGTGAACGGAGAGGCCGAACAGATGCCGTCGCTCGGAGTTGGCAAAGAGCGACTTGAAGAGGCGGCGGGTCCAGTCGACATCGTCGCCATTCGGCCCCACAGCGACAAAGCGGTTTGGAGTGCGCGAATAGCTCGGCGTCCACGCGGTGAACTTGCGGAACTCGGCGGCGTACTCCTCGGGACTCAGGTTGCCGCCGCATCCCCAGCTCTCGTTGCCGACACCCCAGAGATCGACGTTGAACGGGTCCACATCGCCATTCGCCGCGCGCTGGGCGGCGAGAGCGTTCGGCAGCGCCGGCGCGGCGGAGTTCGACGGCACGTTGCCGGCGGGCGCGTTGCAGTACTCGATCTCCTGATAGAAGTCGCGCGCCGGCAGCGTGCGCAGGTCGGCCGCCAGGTAAGGCTTGCATCCGATGGCGCGGCACGTGTGCATGAACTCGTGCAGGCCGTACTGGTTGGAGTCCTGCTGCCCCCAGAATCCGGTGCGCGCGGGCCGCTTGGCGTTGGGGCCGATGCCGTCGCGCCAGTCGTAGGAGTCGGCGAAACAACCGCCGGGCCAGCGCAGCACGGGCGCCTGCACCGCCTTCATCGTGTCGATGAACGCCTGGCGAATGCCTCCCGTGTTGGGGATTTTGGAGTCGGGGCCAACCCAGACGCCGTCGTAGATGACTCCGCCGAGATGCTCGATGAAGTGCGAGTAGATCTCCGGCGAGATCGTGCCAATCGGCTCGCCGGGCAGGATGTCGATGTGCGCATCGACGCCGGTTGCGGCCTGCGAAAACAGGCGAGGTCCGCGAAGAGCGAGTGCAGTGGCGGCAAGGGCGGAGGATTTGAGAGCGGCGCGGCGAGTGATTTTCATGGCCCGCCCAATTTACCAGATCGGTTGTCAGTTGCAGGTTGCAGGTTGTCAGTTGACCCAAACCCTTCACTGCGCCGTCATTCTGACCGCAGGTCAGAATCTCCGTAGTTGCATTTCTGGCGCCGCCACACCGCCGGGTGCCCCATTCATGACAGCTTCATCGTCATGAGTGGGATTCCACTACTTCGTCTCCGGCGGAACAGGATACGCCGGCGGAGCACCCGCGAACGTCACGACAAGATGCTCGAACACAACCCCAGGATCCCGGTAGAGCA
>DASWCA010000151.1:0-10800 GCA_036390355.1 Acidobacteriaceae bacterium | reverse complement strand
ATTGAATGTACCAACTAAATGTCGGGCCAGCAGTTCCCACGGTTCCGGCTTCCCCTATCCGCACTACCACTCCCCACCTTATAAGTAGGGCCCCCAGAACACCGGGGGCCTTCACGCCTTTAAGCCAACGGTCGCTCAGGAGAATCCCATTCTGCGGTCGACGGCAGCCTTGCCGGGGCCGGAGAGCAGCAGCATAAACGCGATGGCTGTCAAAGCGAGCGGGTATTCGGAACCGGAATATCCATGGTGACGGGTGACTACGGCGATGGCGACCAGCATCTCGATCGTGACAAGAAAGGCAAAGAAGCGGGTGAAGAGGCCCAGCAGCAGGCAAATGCCTCCGACGAACTCAGCGAATGCTGCGACATAGCCGAGCCAGTAAGGCAGTCCGAGCGTGCCGACGTAGTGCGCAAAGCGATTGAGCGCCGCGAAGGTTTGGCTGCTGCGGAATGCTCCGGACGGGATCACCTTCGGATATCCGTGAACCACCATCGCAATGCCGAGGACGAGCCTCAGAACCAGAACTCCCCAGGGCTGAAAACGATTGAGCCATCTCGACATGAGAGCTTCTCCTGCGTAGCAAGTTTACGTGCTGGTGGCGGTAGTGTCACAGCCCGGCGGCTCTCAGTGAGCAGCTCTTAGTGCTGTGTTGGATTTGGAAGGTACTGGTCGAGGAAGCGGCTGAGGGCGGCTTGATAATCACCTTCGAAATTGTTGGACGGCAGGGTGACGCCGAAACTCGGGCTGGCAGCATGTTTGAAGAGGTCTTGCAGAGGGCGCGGATCGGCGGTCGCATTGGAGGAGCCGGGACCGCCAGCGATGAGGAGCTTGGGGGTTCCGAGAGTGGCAATCGGCTTCTGGATGTCGAACTGGCCTCCGAACAGCAGCCGAACCGGTACAAGGCGAGAGGGTTTCGCCGCGCCGGCAATCGATGCTGGATCCGGGGCGGGATTATCGAGGATGAGGGCGGGGAACCCGGTGTGCTTCTGGGCCAGATTGGCGGCGAGAGCTGCTCCGAGACCGGCTCCGTAGGGAATAATGGCGCGGTCTGGGATGTGGAGTGTGCCGGTAAGGTAGTTGAGCGCGTCCTCGGCGTCCTCGGCCATTCGGGCTTCACTGGGATGGGCGGTGGAGTCACTTGCTCCGAAGCCTCGGTAGTCAATCGCGAAAACGTTCAGCCCTGTGCTGTGCAGGCTGGCGAGCATAGGCACAGTGTCCGAGAGCGAGCCGGAGCCGTCGTGAAAAAGCAGGACTGTGAACGCGGCGTATTTGGGTTGGAATCCTGCGGGCGAACTGGCCGGAATCCGCCACGCAGTGAGCCGGGGCTGGCCTGACTCGGATGCGCCGAAGCGAACGTCAGAGTAGGCGAGTCCGGAGCTTGCCGGGGTTCGATCGATGGTGTGGGAGGGATGCAGAATGAGTTGCCACTCGCCCTGGTAGAAGAGCAGGCAGAGCGTCGCGTACGCGCATATGAGAGCGGCTAGGAGAGCGAGAGCGAGAGCCTTGGACAGCCAGACCGGATCGACAACCTCCGGCGGAGTCGTTCGAGCGGGTGCGGCAATCGGGCGCGATGCGGGAGACTTTGCGGGGGGCATGGAGAGTGTTCCTGGGGATGACTGCAATCGCCGCTGTCGAAGCACTCAGCGAAACCGAACGGACTATCATTATCATGCGGGAGTTGCGGCTTTCCGTCGAGGCGGTACCGGCGGCGAGGCGTATTCGCGGAAGGCGCGAAGGTTTTCGAAGCAGGAATTCGGTGGCTGGCTTATTGCGCGAGCGACGGGCCGGCAAGCAGCGCACAGCGAACGGCTTCCAGAGCTTTTGGAACAGCGGCTTTGACCGTGGTGGTCAATCGATCGGTGAGTTCAAACGACTCGCCTCCAACCGTGATGACAGTTGCGTTGGCGGGTACGCGTTCGTAGAGATCGAGCGCAAGCTTGAGCAGAGATGCCGGATCCAGGTGATGAGTAAGGATGCGGGGCAGGGTCTCCGCGGGCTGGATGGGGATGGTGGAGACTGTGCCTGCCGTGCTGATGGCGGAGCAGTCGACGAAGACCACGACATCCGCACTGCTGATCGCCTCGGCGTGTTCCGGCAGCAACTGATGAGTCATGACCACGGTGAGATCAGGGCGTGGCGGTGTTCGTTCGACTGCACTGCCGATTCGCCAGCCTACCCCGTCATCGCCACGAAAGCAGTTCCCGCAGGCCAGCAGCAGGGCGCGCCCCGTTTGGCCTGCGGATTGTGGCGTGAGCGTTGCCATTAGTCTCTGCGGACCTCGTCTAGTTTGGCGCCGTCCGATGCGAGCAGTTCGATGACGAGCGGCATCTGGCCGTAGGCATGGGTCGAGCAGCTTAGGCAGGGGTCGAAGGTGCGAATCACGGCCTCGACGCGGTTGAGCATGCCGTCCGTAAGCTTGTCGCTCTTGATGTAGCGCTGTGCCACTTGCAGCACGCCCTTGTTCATGGCGTTATTGTTCTGGCCGGTCGCGATCACCAGGTTTGCCCACTTCATCAGGCCCTTCTCGTCGACCTTATAGTGATGCATCAGAGTTCCGCGGGGGGCTTCGGCGATGCCTGCGCCCTCCTGCCGATTCACGCCTGCAGTCGCGCGTACATGCTTATCCAGGATGCTGGTCTCGGAAAATAGCCGTTCGATGACTTCGATACCATGCAGAATCTCGATCAGACGCGCGTGATGGTAGTGGAATGAGCCAAGGACGGGACCTTTGGCGAGCTTCTTGAACTCATTCAATTCAACGTCGGCCAAGGGCGTGCCGGCGTGGCTGACGATATTCAGGCGCGCCAGAGGCCCGACGCGATACGCGCCGCCCGGATAGCCCATCGACTTGAGGTACGGGAACTTCATGTAGGAGAACGGTTCGACCGCCTCGCCTATGACATCGTCAAACTGTGCGGCTTCGAGGCCATCCACCAGGACGAAGCCTTCGGCATCGATCATGCGCAGTTTGGCGTCGGTGAATTCGAGGCCGCCATCCTCGCCGATCATGCCCATAAATGGGCCGGGGAAGTTGGCGAAGCTCGCAATCTCATCCTGAAAGCGGCCGGCGATCTGTTTGTATGCCGTCAGCGCCATTTTGACGTTGGCGTACGCCTCGGGGATGAGGGCGAGAATCTCGTCGCGTTTGGCCGGATCCAGCGGCTCAGTTACGCCGCCCGGCACAACCCATCCGGGATGGATGCGCTTGCGGCCGAGCAACTCGATCATGTGCTGGCCAAACCGGCGCAGTCCTACGCCGGCCCGTCCGAGTTCCGGGTGCGCCTTGGCCACACCGAAGATGTTGCGATCGGCGGGCGAGGAATCCATCCCCAGCAGCAGGTCAGGCGAGGCGAGATAGAAGAAGCTCAGCGCATGGGATTGAATGGCCTGCGCAAGGTTCAGCGCGCGGCGCAGTTTGGCCGCGGTGGGCGGAATCTCGACGGCCATGATGGCTTCACAGGCCTTGGCGGATGCGATCAGATGGCTGACCGGGCAGATTCCGCAGATGCGCGCCATCAGGCTCGGCATCTCGTAATAGGGCCGGCCTTCGGAGAATTTCTCAAAGCCGCGCACCTGGGTCACGCTGAAGTACGCTTCGTTGACCTCGCCCTGGTCGTTGGTCTTGAGCGTAATTCTGCCGTGACCTTCAAGTCTGGTCACTGGATCGATGGTAATTGTTTGCGGCATGATGCTCTCTCCTACGCGCCAAAGCGGGTTAAACTTGCAACGTCCGGAATCCTGCCAGCCAGTAATTCAGTGAGAACCGCGAAGAAGGTACTTGCGGACGGAGGGCATCCGGGCAGGTACAGATCCACGTCGACGAACTCGTGTACAGGCCGCACCTTTTCGAGCAGTGCCGGAACGATCTTGCAGGGCGTCTGTTGTTGGGCAGAGGCGTTCTCGTGATAAGCACGCTCCAGAATCGGAAGCGGCCCAAAGGGATTGCGCATTGCGGGCACATTGCCGTTCACCGCACAGTCGCCCATCGCGACCAGCAGTGTGGTGTGCTTGCGGATGTGATGGATCTTATGTTCATCCTCGACGCTACTGATCGCACCTTCGACCAGGGCGACATCGACCATCTCCGGATAGGTCTTGAAGTCGACCAGGGGGCTATAGACAAGGTCGAACTCACTGCTCAGTTCGAGCAGACGCTCATCCATATCGAGAAAAGACATGTGGCATCCCGAGCAGCCGTCCAGCCATACCGTTGCCAATTTGATTTTTGTCATCGTCCTTCTCGCATCATGTTGAGATATGGCACAAAGTCCGGGTACTTAGGGTGGTTCGATCCGACCTTGCTCTTGTCGAACAGCGCTCCGGTCGGGCATACGTTGACGCACTTGCCGCAACGTGTGCAGGTGGATTCGCCCCAGGGCTGCATCAGGTCGGTGATGACCATCGAATCGATGCCGCGGCCCATCACGTCCCAGACGTGGGCGCCCTCAATCTCGTCGCAGACTCGCACGCACCGCGTGCAAAGAATGCAGCGATTCTGATCCGCGACGAAACGCTCGTGCGAGGCGTCCACTGGAAGCTTGGGATTGCGATAGGGAAGTCGAACGTGCGTCAGCCCCTGTGATTGCGCCATCGACTGCAGTTCGCAGTGGTTGTTGGTCACGCACACCGAGCAGACGTGATTCCGTTCCGCGAAGAGGAGTTCCAGAATCGTCTGCCGGTAATGCAGCAGGCGATCGGATTTGGTGGTGACCTCCATGCCTTCTTCCACCTTCAGGACGCAAGCCGGAAAAAGCTTAGGCGAGTTCTTGACTTCAACCAGGCAGAGACGGCATGCGCCGACATCCGATAGTCCATCCAGGTGGCAGAGCGTCGGGATGAAGATATTGTTCTCGCGCGCCACCTCCAGAATCGTCTGGTCGGCGCGGGCGCTCACATCGATACCGTCGATGACGAGTGTTTTTACATCTACGGCAGCGCTCATGCTGTTACCTCTTCTCCGGTTAGTACCTTGTTGGAGCATGCGCAGACGCCGGCTCGACAATGCTTGTTGTCGATGTGCTCCATGTATTCGTTCTTGAAGTAGCGCAGGGTGCTCAGGACGGGATTCGGCGCTGTCATCCCCAGGCCACACAGGCTGGTGTTCTTGACCACGTCGCACAGGTCGATCAGTAGATCCAGGTCGGCGTGTGTCGCTTCGCCGTCGCAGATCTTGGTCAGCAGGTCGAACATCTGCGCGGTGCCTGCGCGGCATGGAATGCACTTGCCGCAGGACTCGGTCATGCAGAACTCCATGAAGAATCGGGCCACGTTGACCATGCACGAGGTGTCGTCCATAACGATCATGCCGCCGGAGCCCATCATTGAGCCTGCGTTGATCAGCGCGTCGTAGCTTACAGAGAGGTCCAGGTGCTCCTCGGGGATGCAGCCACCCGACGGGCCGCCTGTCTGCACAGCCTTGAACTTGTGCCCGTTGGGAATTCCGCCGCCGATCTCGAAGATGATCTCGCGCAACGTCATTCCCATTGGAATCTCGATCAGGCCGGTGTTCGCGATCTTTCCGGTCAGGGCGAAGACTTTGGTGCCCTTGCTTCTCTCCGTGCCGATGCCCGAATACCATTGCGGACCGTTGCGGAGGATAGGAGCGATATTGGCGAAGGTCTCGACGTTATTGATCAGCGTTGGCGATCCCCACAGACCCGAGACCGCCGGATACGGTGGCCGCGGACGCGGCTGACCGCGCAGGCCCTCGATCGACGCGATCAACGCCGTTTCCTCACCGCAGACGAATGCTCCCGCGCCGAGACGGATTTCGATGTCGAAGGCGAAGGTCGTGCCGCAGATATTGGTGCCCAGGAAACCGCGGCGGCGCGCCTCGCGCAAGGATGCGGTGAGCCGGCTGATTGCCAGGGGATATTCGGCGCGAACGTAGACGTAACCCTTGCTCGCGCCAACGGCGTAGGCGGCGATGGCTATGCCTTCAATCACACGCTGTGGATCGCTCTCCAGCACGCTGCGATCCATGAATGCGCCGGGGTCGCCCTCGTCGCCGTTGCAGATGACGTATTTCTGGCCCTTGCCCGCTTTGGCAACCATGCCCCACTTCAGGCCGGTGGGATAACCTCCGCCGCCGCGTCCGCGCAGGCCGCTCTTGGAGATCTGTTCGATCACCGTCTGCGGATCCATCTGCGTCAGCGCCGTCACCAGCGCCTGATAGCCATCGCGACCGATGTACTCGTCGATCTTCTCCGGATCGATATGACCGGAGTTCTCCAGAACAATATGCTGCTGGCCGTGGAAGTACTTGTCCAGATGAGTCTCAAGCCGCTCTACCGTCTTGCCGCCAAGGCTCTCGACGACATCTTTGGCGTCGGCCTCGTGCACGTTGCCGTAGCGGGTTTCCGTCGGATCGACGAGAACCAGCGGGCCGGCGGCGCACAGGCCCATGCAGCCGGTCTGGCGCACGTGGCAGCGCTTACCGGATTTGGCGACTTCGTCGGTCAGCGCAGCTTTTACCTTGTCGCTGTGCTGGGACATACAGCCTGTGCCCATGCAGACGTTCAATTCGTAGTCGTACTTCTCTCGCTCGGCGTGGTTTGCTTCCGCAATCTGCAGGAGTTCTTCGCTAGTCATGTGTTGCCCAACCTTCCAACTGCTGCAATAACTGCGCAGGCTCAATCAGGCCCACCAGTTCGCCGTCTTCCAGAACCACCGGAGCGCGTCCGCATGCGCCGACGCAACGCGCGGTCATCAGCGAGATGTTGCCGTCCGGAGTGGTCTGGCCTGGTTTGATCTTGAGATGTTTCTGCGCCTCCGCCACGAGCTTGTCCGCGCCCTTGATGTAGCAGGCGGTGCCGATGCAGACGGTGCAGGTGTGCTTGCCGGCCGGCTTCAGACTGAAGTGGTGATAGAAGGTCACCACGCCGTAAGCCTGGCTTAGCGGCACGTGCAGTGACAGCGCGACGAAGCGAATTGTCGCGTCATCCAGGTAGCCGAACGAGGACTGAGCCGTGTGGAGCGTCTCGATCAAGGCGTTGCGGGCATAACCGTGGCGCCGCATCGTCCCGTTTACGATCTTCCACCGCTTATCGTCGGAGGGAAGTGGGGGCATTGGATAGGCTGACAAAGTTCCTCCTGCGTAGTGCGCCGGTGCTGACATTCGATATCCGGCCACTGCACGTACGTCCGAGATGTAAGTTATTCACCGGACAATGTCTTTTTACTACTGGAGAGGTACGAAAGTCGGTGATGGATATCACAGTAGCAACTCGGTAACGAACGTCACACTGATATCTGCTGCATTCGACTAGGATGAATGCTGCAATTGCTCCACGATCGCGAGGAAGAAATTCTCAGTGAGAGTTGATCGTCATGCATGAGCTTTCCATCGCCGAATCGATCCTGGAGGCTGTGCGCACGGAGTTGGCAAGTCATCCCGGCGCACGGCCGATGCGGGTTGGGCTGCGCATCGGCGAGTTCTCCGCGATCGATGTGGATTCGCTGACCTTCTGTTTCGAATCGGTTCTGCGGGGGACGGAATGGGAGAGTCTGAAGCTCGATGCGCGGGTCTGTCCACAACGCCGGGCCTGCAAAGATTGCGGTACCGAATTTGCTGTCGTCGAATATGTCGCAAGCTGCCCGGCGTGTGCCAGCACCAACACCAGGCTGATCAGCGGAGACGAACTGGATTTCGATTATCTGGAGGTAGAGACCGATGGAACGCTTGCCGCTCAAGTCGAAGGTACTGAATGAGAATCAAATTATCGCCGAGTCGCTTCGTGTGCGATTCCGCGAGCACGGCGTCCTCTGTCTTAATCTGATCAGCGGACCAGGCTCCGGCAAGACGGCGCTGCTGGAACGCACGCTGGCCAGTCTCGATCCGGCAACCCGCGTGTGTGTGCTCACCGGGGACATTCAGACGGACAACGACGCGCGCCGCCTCGCGCAATACGGCTTTCCAGTGCAGCAGATTACGACCGGCGGCACCTGCCATCTTGATGGCCGCATGATCGAGAAGCATCTGGCCGAATGGAATCTCGATGAGATCGATCTGCTGTTTATCGAAAACGTCGGCAACCTGGTCTGCCCATCGAGCTACGATCTGGGCGAGGCGTCGAAGATTGTCCTGCTGAGCGTGACCGAGGGCGAGGACAAGCCGCTGAAGTATCCGTCCATCTTTTTCAAGTCGGACCTCTTCATTCTTACCAAGGTAGATCTGTTGCCGTATGTCCCGTTCGACGCGGACGTTGCCGAGGCAAATGCGCGGCGGATTCATCCTGGAATGGAGATTGTGCGCGCGTCTTCGACGGCTGAGGGCGGTCTGGACGCTTGGCTCGCATGGCTGAAGGTTCGCATGGCGCAGGCGCGGCAGGATGCGCCGACTATGGCGACACTGTAGCACTTGCGTCGCCGAACGGCAGAAACACAGAGATCATTGTCGCGCTTGCGTTGGTTCGCTGCGTGCTCCAGACGCGCACGTGTCCGTGGTGCCGCTCCAGCAATTGAGCGACGACCCACATGCCGAGTCCGGTTCCAGTCTCCGGCTTGGTGGTGAAAAAGGGCTCAAACATTTTTTCGATCGTCATCCGGTCCATACCCATGCCGGTATCGCAGAAGGTGGCGCGCATTCCGAGGGTCTTCCGATCGCGCCAATCGCGCGAAGGCCGCAGTCGTATGACCATCCGTCCGCTTTGCGGCATGGCGTCGATGGCATTCGAGATCAGGTTCGCGAATATCTGTTGCACTTCGCCGGGCATGCAGGCGATGCTCACCTCCTGCTCTGCCCGCAAGTCGGTGGATATCTGCGACGAGCGCAGCCGGCCACGAAAGAGCGTCAGAAGAGTCTGGATGATCTCGGAGAGTTTGGTCATCTTCGGCGCGCCCGTCTGGCGGTGAAACTTCAGTGTCTGCTGCGTGATCAGCGACACGCGCATCAGCTCGTCGAGCGCCTGATGTGCCATCGTCTGCGCCGATTCGATGGTCGCGGCATGGGAGATCAAGTAGAGCAGATTCGCCACCGCCTCAAGCGGATTGTTGATTTCGTGCGCGACCGAGGCTGCGAGCCGGCCGGCTACGACCAGCTTCTCCGTTCTCAGCATGGCCTCTTCCGACTTTTTGCGGTTGGTCACGTCCGCCAAAACTCCGACCACCCGGATTACTTTGGCATCGCTGTCGCGCTGGCACTTACCTTGCGACTCCACCCATCGCACCGAGCCATCCGGTTGCAAAACGCGATATTGGCTGTGGTAATCCATTCCGTCCTGGCGGGTCCGCCGTACTGTCTCGGCCAGGCCGCTCCTATCGTCGGAGTGAACGAGCTGCATCCATGACTCGAAAGTTGGCTTGATCGATCCCGGGGTCCGTCCGGCGATCCGATACACCTCATCGGACCAGTCAACGGTGTCCATCTGCAGGTCCCAGATCCACAGCCCCATCCCGTTTGACTCCAGGGCTAATTGCAGGCCAACGTCGCGGTCGCGCAAAGCATCGGTGGCTCGGGCGCGCTCCTCCGCCAGTTGACGGTCCGTATTTGCGAGGACGAGCCGCCGTTGCAAGTCCTCCGTGGCCAGTTGAGCGCGTTGCCCGGCGAGCCGGCGAACCGCCCAGCCAAGAAGAATCGAGACGAACAGAAAGCCGAAAAGCCGAGTCTGGTCGGGAACAAATCCGGTCAGGAAAAGGTGTGTCCCGGTAAGAAACGTGTCGACCAGAAGAACCGCGGAAAATGCACAGAGCACGCCGCCCCACATACCCAGAAACCACGCGGTCAGGATGACGGTAGGGAACGCGAGAAGCAACGGTACTGCGTGCAGCGGCTGGATCGCATAGGTCAGCTCTACTGCTATCGCTGCCGTAACGCATCCCAGAGCAGCCCGGATTGGCCATGGCCATTGCTCTATTGCGGATGCTCTGCTGGGCTTCGTTAGGTCGATCTCGCGCATGTTCGTCCGAAGTGGAACTCGACACCGATGATTACACCTGAGGTAAACCGGTAAGTACAGTTCTTTCTGGCGCTGTCTCACGGCCTGGGAGACTGAGACGAGGCACGCGCGATGAGCACCGCGGTGTAGGCCGCGCCGAAACCGTTGTCGATGTTTACCACGGTTACGTTGGGACTGCATGAATTCAGCATGCTCAGCAAAGCGGTTGCGCCTGCAAAGGACGCGCCGTAGCCAACGGATGTGGGGACAGCGATGACCGGTACCGACACCAGACCTCCGACGACCGACGGCAGCGCGCCTTCCATGCCCGCACAGACCACGATAGCGTGGGCTGATTTCAACTCATCGTGGACCGCGAGCAAGCGGTGCAGTCCGGCGACACCGACGTCGTAAAGGCGGCTGACGCGTGCTCCGAAAGTCTCGGCGGTTACTGCGGCCTCTTCGGCGATCGGAACGTCGCTGGTTCCGGCGCATACGACGGCGACGTGGCCTATTGCTACGGACAGCTTGGGCGTCTGTCGCAGCGCGACGGTTTTGGCCACGGCGTTATGAACTGCTGCGGGATACCGCGCAATGATGGCCTGGGCGACTGCGGGAGTGACGCGCGTGGCCAGGACGTCGACTCCGTCGGCGGCGAGGCTGGAGAATATCTCCACGGTCTGTTCTGGCGTTTTGCCGGATGCAAAGATTACCTCCGGGAGTCCAGCGCGAAGGCTGCGATGGTGATCGATACGGGAGTGGCCAAGGTCCTCATAGGGCAGCGTCGCGAGACGTTCGGCGGCGGCTTCGGCGGAGAGGGAGCCGCGTTCGACCTCGCCGAGAAGTTTCAGAAGGTCGGAGGGTGTCATGACGCTGGCGGCCTGTCTTCCTTTGCGGGGCTCTGTTGAAGGTAGGCGGCAATCGC
>DASWCA010000150.1:0-4063 GCA_036390355.1 Acidobacteriaceae bacterium | reverse complement strand
GTCCGTAAGCTTGGTGATATTCAGGCCGTTGTTCAGCTCGAAAGTCGCCGATGTGAGGTCTTCGAGCGCGCTGAACGTCACATCCGCCGTAGCCGTAAGCCTGTTCGTCGAAGGGTCAATATCCGCCCCAATGACATAGCCGGTGATGTTCAGTTGCGGCCGGACAGGTGCGGCGAGGCCAGTCCGCCAGGCCGGAACCGAGAGCGTGCAAACGGCTACCAGCGCCGCAGCGAAGTTACGGAAAACAGGGACGATCCGGAGTCGGGTTCGGAAAGACATGCGTGTATGCGTCCTCAAATGCGGGGCAACCTTAGATGTAAATGTACCGCCAAAGCCGGACAGGCGGTTCCCGCCGCTGGTCATTGGACGTAAAAACCCCGCAGCCGTCTCGTTTAGGGCCAGCAACTTAGACGTTCCCTCCCAAAGTTCCGTATGCGGCCCTCCTTCCCGCCCTCAACAACTCCTCAGCCGCATCGCATACCCGCGCAATCGGGTCGGACCTCACGCCGGGCAGCAGCCGTTCACGGGCTTCGGCAAGATCGGAGACCATCCGGCTGCGCGCCGGCCCGTCCTCCAGCAACGGCCGCAGCGCTGCGGCCAGATTCTCCGCCGTAAACCGTTCGTTCAGCAACTCCGGCACAATCCTTCGCCCCGCAATCAAATTCACCATCCCCACAGGCAGATTCCCGTCCGCATCCCGCTCTGCCCGAATCTCCGCCGGATACCGGATCATCCGTTTCGCCACCGCAAACGTCAGCTTCGAAACCCGGTATACCACCACGAACGGGTTCCCTATCGTAAGTGCCTGCACCGTCGCCGTCCCGCTCGCCACCACCGACGCCCGCGCATGAAACAGCGCTTCCCGAGCATCGTCGACCAGAACGACCTTGGGAAGATCAGTCGGACCCATCGCAAACCACATGTGAAGTTGCACGTCGATCTCCGATTGCAGTGCCTGTCTATCAATCGTAGAAGCCACTGGAAGGGTATATTCCGCCCATGCCGCGCTGCGCGCCGCCATCTCGATCATCGCGGGCAGATTCAGCCTGACTTCCTTGCTTCTGCTCCCCGGCAGCAGCGCGATCCACGACCTAGCCGGATCAAGCCCATGCCGCGCCGCATACTCCTCCCTTGATACCTCCGGCATCGCCATCTTTGCCAGCGGATGCCCCACGAACTGCGCATTCACCCCCCGCGCCCGGTAAAACGCCTCCTCAAACGGAAAGATCACCAGCATCCGGTCCACCCGTTGCTGCACCCAGCGCAGCCTTCGCCGCTTCCACGCCCAAAGCTGCGGACTCACGAACCAAAGCACCGGCACCCCCAGCCGCCGCAGGTGCTTCGCCAGCCGGAAATTCACGTCCGGAAAATCAATCAGAATCGCCAGATCAGGCCGCTCCCCCTTGATCGCCGCCACCAGCCGCCTGTACTGCGAATGAATATACGGCGCATGCCGGATCACCTCCGTCAGCCCCATATGCGCGACATCCTCGGCGCGAACCACCCGCTGCTGCCCCGCCGCCTCCATTCCCGTCCCGCCCAGTCCGGTAAATGTCGCCTCCGGCAGCCGCGCCCGCAGCCCGGCGATAATCGCCGCGCCATAGTGATCCCCCGACGCCTCACCAGCGGAAAGAAAGATGCGCGGATTGGAACTCATAACGATGCAACAAGTTTAGCGTCTCTTTCCACCGCCAGTCGTCCCAGTTACGATAGAGCCCACTGGAGATAGCAATGCCGCCTAAGCCAAGGACGTTTCGCGCCGCACTCGAGAAAGGCGACCGCGCGCTCGGGTGGACCATCGCCCGCGTGCCCTTCGACCCGGCCGCCTGGAAGAACATGATCCGCCTCCGCGTCCAGGGCGACATCAACGGATTCCCCTTTCGCACCTCGCTCTTCCCCGACCCTCGCGGCGGCTTCTATCTGCTCGTCAACCGCACCATGCAGGAGGGCGCCAACTCCCGCCTCGGCGACACTGCCGAATTCCGCCTCGAACCCGACCTCGCTCCGCGCGAAGCCGAACTTCCCGACGAACTTGCCGTCCTGTTGGACGAAGAACCCGGCCTCCGCCAGTGGTACGATTCGCTCTCCGAATACACACGCCGCGAGATCGGCAAATGGATCGCCGGCGTAAAATCCGACGCCTCCCGCATGCGCCGCGCCGAGCAGATGGCCGAACGGCTCCTAGCCACCATGGAGGCCGAGCGCGAACTCCCGCCGATCATCGTCGCAGCCTTTCGCTCGCGCCCAAAAGCCCGTGCCGGTTGGGCGCGGATGACACCCACACAACGCCGCGGAGAACTCATGGCCGTCTTCTACTATCAGACAGTCGAAGCACGCCAGCGCCGCCTCGACAAACTGTGCGAGGTCGCGGAGAAACACTAACCTTGACCCGGCCTCTCTCATCCTTCGCACTCTTCCATCTCCGGCGCCGGTCACTGGTCCGCGGCAACCTGCTCGTGCTGGGAAGCTTCGCCGCCTCATTCTGGCTCTCCGGCTTCCCCCGCAGCCGCGCCACCCTGCTTCTTCTGATCCCAGCCGCAACCGCATTTTTCGGCACATTCGAGACCGTCCGCTGCATGCAGCCGCGCTGGAACCTATACCACGCCGGAGTCATTCTGCTGCTCTTCATGGACATGATGGCCATCTGCCTCATCCTGTTTTTCCTTCTCTTCCCGTATCTCATTTAGACTGTGTTCGTTCCATGCGTCTGGCGCGTGGATTGCGATATACTCGCGCCTGTTAATCCCTGCGGCGTCATTCTGATTCGAAGAGTCAGAACCTCCGTAGTCGTATTTTGTTCAGCACCCTCTGAATGCCCGGACCATTCGGTCAAGGAGATTTCAATGCTTAAAGGATTTCGCGATTTCATTCTTCGTGGCAACGTGATGGATCTGGCTGTCGCCGTCATCATCGGCACAGCGTTTACCGCCATCATTACAGCGCTGACGGCCAACATCATCAACCCGCTCCTCGGAGCTCTCATCGGCAAACCGAACTTCGATTATCTGGTCGCCAACGTCAACGGCGGCGAGATCAAGTACGGCACCTTCCTGACCGCGTGCATCAACTTCCTGATCATTGCCATGGTGGTCTACTTCCTCATGGTCCTGCCGACACAATTTCTCCTGAAGAGATTCAATCCGGGGGCCGCGGAACCGCCCACGACCAAGCCATGCCCGCAGTGTCTGGGCGACATCCCGCTGGCAGCCACACGCTGCAAGTTCTGCACCCAGCAAGTCGCTTGATGCCCATTCAGACCGCATAAGGGCCCCGAATTTTGACCGGCTATCCTCCTGTCGCCTGCCTGCTCCCGCTCGCCGCCCTGTTCCTCTTCGCCCAGGAGCCGGCGCGGCAGTCGACGCATGTGCCAGGCACTCCCGCGGCTGTCCCGGAAAGTTCAGCAGTAACGGTCGCGCCTACCCGCCTCTTCGGCTTCCGCGACCCCACGCAGCAGGCGATCTGGGACTCGACCTTCCTGGTCGTCCCCGACGCTGGCCTGGCTCAACAGCACCTAAAGGCCTTGACCTCCGCACCCCACTGGGCGAGCTCGCCGGAAGACTACGCCACCGCCATCTACGTCGCCGACCGCTTCAAGGCTGCCGGCCTGGAGACCGAAATCGTGCCCTACAGCGTGCTGATGAACAAGCCTGCATCGATCCTCATCGAGGCCTACGACGCAGCCGGCACGCGCATATTCAGCGGCCCCACCCGCCCGTCCGCCGCAACCGGAGCGAATCCCGCCGACCCTCGCATCCTACCCGGCTTCAACAGCTCATCGCCGTCGGGCGAGGTCACCGCTCCTGTCATCTACGCCAATTACGGAAGACTCGAAGACTTCCAGCGGCTCACAGAACTCGGCGTCAGCGTGAAGGGCAAGATCGTCCTGGTGCGCTACGGCGGAGATTTTCGCGGCGTAAAGGTCTACCTCGCTCAGCATTACGGAGCCAAAGGAGTCCTCATCTACTCCGACCCCGTCGATGCCGGCTCCAAAGTCGGCCAGCCCTATCCTGACGGGCCGTGGCGGCCAGATTCCGCGGTTCAACTGGGCTCCGTCCAGTTCATG
>DASWCA010000149.1:0-17534 GCA_036390355.1 Acidobacteriaceae bacterium | reverse complement strand
CCCCCTTGCCTTGGCGGCTCTCCTCTTCCAGCCAAAGCCCCCAACCAGTGCGCCGCCCAGCGGGAAGCCAACCCGGAACGTTCTGGCGCGCGACATCTTCGCCGACTTCCGGCTCCCGCCAGTAAAGGATGGCGCCGGAGATGCTCTGTGGAACTCAGCCGGAAAACTTCAGATGTTGGTCGTGGCCCGCAGGCTGGGCCTGAACTCTCGTTCGACCTCCGAGGCGTGGTCCGATGCGGAGAAAACCTTCGAGCGCGCACAGGCAACGGTCGAAACATCTTCGCCCATGATTCCGATCCTCTTCCACGGAACGCGAGCGTCCGAACTCAACGCCCTGCTGGCGCAGCCGGGAGATAAGTCCATCAAGGTGACTGCTGCTGCGCTTTGGATGGACAAGCCGATCGAAGTCCATGGCCGGCGAGTCGCTCTCGATCTCGGACACACCCGGTTCTTCGTACCTGCAAACCCCGCCTACCTCATTCGCATCGAGAACGCGCAGGACGTTTCAGTTTCCGGCGGAGTGTTGGAGCAAGGCAGTTGGGGCGTTCTGGTGGCGGCCAGCCGCAACATCCTGCTGATGGACATGGCGCTGGACGGCCTGGCAGGCGGCGGAGTCCTCGTCACCGGCTCCGAAGACGTGACCGTCTGGCACAACACGTTTCGCAGACTGGGCGAAGCGGCCATCATCCTCCACGGCAATACGCTCCACGCGACCGTGGCTGAGAACGAGATGTCCTCGAATCGCGGCTATTCCAATTTTGATGCAAGCGTGGTGCTCGCCAACCGCAATGCGGACCCAACCATCAGTCCCGCCAGGCTCATCTTGCCCCGGGACCATGGTGTTCCCCCGCAGCGCATCGCCGATCGCCTGACCCCGCCGCACGACAACATCATCGCCTATAACCACATTGCCGGCGGCCGCACCTCTGGCATCTACTCCGATGGGTCCGTGCGCAACGTCATCGCGGGCAACCGGATTGAAGGAAACTCCAAGGAAGGGCTTTGCCTGGACAACGGCTCGGTTGCCAACGTGGTGGCCTTCAACGTCCTGCATGGAAATGGACGACGGTGGGGAAGCGATCTCCAGTTCAAGCGGGAATTTGTGTTCGGCCTGGGGCGTCTGCCGGATCGGACCTCCCCGGCAAAACTTCCAGCCGTATCTCTCGACAACGCGGCCTACAACGCGATCGTGCTGAATGAGATCGATGGCAACTTCGGCGGCGGCGTAAAGATGGTCAGGACCGCCTGGTACAACCTTGTCGGACTCAACGCGATCACCAACAACAACCTGGGCGCGAACCCGAAGGGTCACTTCTTCGGCATCGAACTTGGTTCTGCAGCGGCCGATGCCCCGAATCCGGACCTCGACTTTACTCCCAGCCGCGGCGACATTGTGTTCGACAACATCATCAGCGGCAGTCACTTTGCGGGCGTATTTTTCGGCGAAGGCTCGGACACGAACACCGTCTTCCACAACGCGATCTTCGGCGCGACTGCCTGGGCGATGGAGTCGGTGCGCCCGCAGCCGAATGAGATTGCTGGTAATCCAACCGATCTGAAGTCGCGCAATATTGAGCCGGTCCCATAAGAGCGAATCACAGAGTACACAGAGAAACAGAGAGAGCACAAAGAGTTGAATTGCCCGCTCCCCCATTCTGTTGTCCTGGCCTTTGTTTTTCTCTGTGTTCTCTCCTTTCCTCTGTGCACTCTGTGATTCGCATTTTGCTCGCAGACGCACGATCCACCGCATTCGTTGCCTCGACAAGAAATAAATTTGCGAGGCCCAAATCGATGCGCGGTGGCAAACCAACCCCCACCAGTGGATGCATCCTATGACTTAACGATGGCGCCGAAAGGAGGCGTATGAGGAGACGTATTGGGCCCAGTTTCTGAGAAGTCAATCCAACTGCAGGAACGCTACAGAACCGGCGAATGGCGAGCACGACTCTTCCACGATGCGGTTCTTTCCGACATAATCGAGCATCCCCGATGTACCGCGGTGGACATCGGCTGCGGAAATGGAATCGAAGGCAGCACGGAGCTTTCGCGGTCGCTCGCGGACCACTGCCGAACCTGTATCGGCATAGAGCCCGATACCGAAGTCGCTCCTCCTCCCATCTACTCCGCGGTGCACCGATGCGTGCTGGAAGAAGCTCCGCTCCGTTCCGAGAGTGTCGACGTAGCGTTCTCCTACATGGTGCTCGAACACCTGCAGGATCCGAGAGTCTTCTTCGACAGGATCTTTTCCATCCTGCGCCCGGGCGGAGTGTTCTGGACCGTCACCGTGGATTCGCGGCACTGGTTCGCCTCGGTGTCGCGGCTGACCGAGCGGCTGCGCATCAAGCCTGCATATCTCAAGCTCGTGCTCGGCGAGCGTGGGCAGGATCGATACCTGAACTATCCAGTTCACTACCGCGTAAACCGGCCAAGCGACTTCGACTCGGTTGCAGCGGAGTTCGCTTCGAGGTCGTACATCAATCTCTACCGCCCGAACGAAGTGGACTACTACTTCCCGTCCGGACTGAAACGGGCGTCCTCGGCGCTCAACGCTGCCATGCATGCGCTGGGAATGCCGGGGAGCCTGCTGATGGTGCGGCTCGAAAAGGCTGGCGCCTGAATCCAGCAGGGTCGCGGAAACAGTTCTCAGTTGTCAGTTCTCAGTTCTCAGTGAATGCGTGCCCAACTGACAACTGAGCACTGATAACTGCACTAGGCGAACAGCGTGAACATCGGCGAGTCGAGCGGCAGCGTCTGAATGGGGCCGCCAATGCGTCCCGTCCCCATGTCGCGGCGGAAGACCGTCACCGATGCGGAATCCTGGTTCCCGCAGAGCAGCCAGCGGCCAGTAGGGTCGAGCGTGAAGTGCCGCGGAGTCTTGCCGCCACACGAGATGCGCTGGACGAGCTTCAGCGCGCCGTCGGCCGCGGCGATCGAGAAGACCACGAGTGAGTCCTCGCCGCGGTTGGACGCGTAGAGATAGTTCCCGTCGGACGACACCGCGAGTTCGGCGGCCGTATTCTTCGCGGCGGGAAAATCGGGAGCGATGGTCTTGATATGAACGCCGGTGTTGACCAGCAGTCCCTGCGGATCGGTGCGCGAGCTGGTGGTGGTCCAGAGGAAGCGGTCGATGGTGGAGTCGATCTCGTTGATCGAGTAGACCCAGCGGCCATTGGGGTGGAACGCAATGTGGCGCGGGCCGATGCCGGGCCGGCCGCTGGAAAACAGCGCGGGCGTACCGAGGCGCGCGGTGGCGGCGTCGACGGGAAAGACGGAGATATCGTCAGAGCCGAGATCGTTGACCAGCAGGAAGCGGTTATCCGGCGACAGGTGGACAGAGTGCGGGTGCGGAACATCCTGGCGCGCGGTGACAGGACCGCGCTTACCGAATTTAGGGTCCTTGTAGTCGAGCCGGACGACGGGCTGGGAGAGACTTCCGTCGGGATGGACGCGGTAGGTTGCGATCGTCGATCCGACGTAATTGGCGACGAAGGCGGATTCGCCGGTGGCGTCGAGCGAAACGTAACAGGGGCCGGCGCCCGCGGAGGTAACCTGGTTGATCTCCTTGAGCGCTCCAGTGGACGTATCCATCAGGTAGCTGGTAACGGTGGCGGAAGCGTCGGCGACCGCGTTGACGGCGTAGATGCGGCGATGTCCAGCCATCGGCGACGAGACGGCGAGGAACGACGGGCGCAGCGTCTCGGCCACGAGTTCCGGCGGCGTGAGGTGGCCTGTGGCGGGATCGAAGCGGGAAAGATAGACGCCTTTGGCGACGCCTTTCGCAGTGTCGGTCCCGAAGTAGACGAAGGTCGGCGGCGGCGGCGCAACCGGCTTCCGGTGGAAGGGCTGGGTGAAGGATTGAGCTTCGGCCGCGACGCGCGGGAGGGTGGCCAGCGCGGGGAGGTAGACGAGAAATCGGCGGCGAGAGACCATAGTTCTCAGTTCTCAGTTCTCAGTTCTCAGTTGCCAGTTGCCAGTTGCCGGGGGATCTATTCACTGACAACTAACAACTAACAACTGTTTTTCAGGGAATCATCAGAGTGCGAGGCTCGATGCCGGAAGTGGGCGGCTCGCCCGGGAGAGCGATCTGGAGTTCTTTTTCGGGCAGCTCGTCTTCGTTGATCACAGGCAGACTGGGCAGCGCCATGGTTCCGCCGGCCTCCTTGACGACGGCGTTGGCGTGGTCGAGAACTTCGTCGACGGTCATGGTGTACATTTCGCGGCCGTTGTCATAGCCGGACTCGACGGCCTGCTTCAGGTAGCGTCCGGCGAGCTGCGCGGCGAGGTAGTCGGTGATGACCTTGCCGGTGCGGCGCTTCTGCTCGACCCAGGCGACGTTGGGCAGCGCGATCCAGACCGGCTTGCCGCTGACGTCGAAGCGGATGTCGGTGGCGTCGGCGTGGCGCGTCGCGATGGCGACGATGGTCCCGCGCCAGGTGACGTGGAGAGGCTCGCCCGTCCAGCGGTCGGTCACGGTGAAGTCTTCGTACATAGATATAGAGTAGAGCATTTCGCAGCGATTGTAGTGCCGGATGCACGCGGGGTTCGGACGTTTACCGGTCCGGGACTAAATGTAACCGGAGGGCAAAATTTAACTTGCCGAATTTATCGACAAAGGACTATGTTGAAAAACACTGACGAGCCTGAAATGTGACGCGGAATAGTTCAAATGAGGAACGTGCTGGATTCTAGCCCAGGTTAAGGCGTGTAGCCGGTTTATCGCTCGTAAAGAAGCGAATTCAAATTCAACGCTCGGATCGAATCGGTTTCCGCAAGGCAGCAACTGAAGTTCTGACACGACTTCCCAGAGGAAGAACCGCTCTCTCGCAATTTCATCAGCGGAGAGGCCCGCTTGGATCGAAGCGGAGAGGTTTGAATTTCCGTACACGGAGGGGCTATATGTCCATCACAGTCGTCCTCGCCATCGGCATGGATTCATGGGTATTCGAGTCGCAAAGAAGAGACTGGCGGTCAGCCGGATTTTTCATTACGCAGGCAGGGTCGGTACGAGAGGCGATCGACGATTTCCAGGGTGGAGATTTCGATTTGATCCTCATCGGCGATTCCATCCCCGCCGAAAGCCGCGAGAGCCTCACCTTCATGATTCGAGCATCGGGTTCGCGCGTCCCGGTGGTTTGCGTCACGAACACTCCCAGCCATTGGGATAGCCTCGCGGACGCGACAATCAGAAACCAGCCCAACGGTCTTCGGCAAAAAATCGGGGAGTTATTGGTCGCCGCGGGAGCGAAAAGGCCCGCACTGGGGACAACCTTCCCTTCAGAAGAATTGCGGCGAGCCTGAGGGAGACCGTGGTCAGTGGTCAGCAAGTTGACAATTGGGTGGCGTGAGTTATTTCGATGAAATATTTATCCGTGTGAGCGGCGGGGCTTGACATCTTTTTTGGGGGTCAGGCGGCCGTGGCGCGGACTTCCAGGACGGTGCCTTCGATCTTCTGGAGATAGGCGACCATGTCGAAGAGGTTGCGCGCCTGCGGGTTGCCGTCCGGGCTGAGCATGCGCATGAGGCTCTTGGGCGACTTGGAGAGAGCTTCGCCGAGCGCAATGAAGCCGATGGTCCCGTTGATGTACTCGCGCAGGACCGACTTGGCAGTGTCCAGGTCTCCGGCGACCATGTTGGCGACTGCTTCGCGAAGGAACTCACGGCGGAAGCCGGGGTCGGTGAGCTGTTCCTTGATGGTTTCTCTGAAGCTCCGTGTGAGGGTCATTCAGGTAATGGTAACGTAAATGTTACTCTGAGGAAGCTTAAATTGCGGCGATTGAGTTCACCCGCCTCCAAGCTCGGGAACCTGGGGGACTATGCGGATGAGCCGAAGCGTTGATCGTAGAGTTTGGATACCCGTGTGAGGAGCGCGGAGTATTGAAGCAATGTCTCCTGTTCGTCGATCCATCGGAAGGGAAACGGCTCAACGTTTGTGGCTACGAATCTCAGGATCAGGAACTCGTCGAAGGCTGGCCTGGCCAACGTCTCAAGTCGGCGAATGGCTTCGAGCGCCTCTTGCGAAGGATGCCTGAATCTCGCGGTTCCATCGGTGGGAAAGTTGCGTGTGCCCTCGAAGGAGGTATAGCCTGCGGCATGATTGACGCCAACGACAGCGATGCAAATAGGGTTGGCGTTCTTTTGAAATTCCTCGACCTGGCGTCTTAGATCGCTGATCACGCGATCGATCTGCTTGATCATTGCCTTTGCGAGGATCTTGGTTTCAGCGCCGATCTCGATCGCAGTCAATGGTCCTCTTGCAACAAGGAACCCGGAGTCGGTGAGGGCCACCGCAACTGGGACCAGTTCTCCAAATGCTCCATCGCCACGGCGGCTCTTTATTCCAACTGCCTTGTTTGTAGTGTTGACGACGCGGCTCTTAGCGTCAATTCGTTGGCTAAGAACGTGAGACTTGTTCAGCTTTCGCAGATCTTCATAGAGATATCGAACCGCCTTATCGCCCTGCGATGAATTGCGGTGGAGGTACGGGCGGCCTTCGAAGAGCTTGCGGAATTCGGCGAGAAGAGAGTAGTCGGAGGGGTTCATCTCTTGCCGTCAGCGATCACGATGTCGACATCGAACGGCGCGAAAAGGGGCCGCTCAACCTGCGCCTTGCACATGCGTTCCTTGGCCAGGGCGAGGTACTTCGGTTCCACTTCATTCGCGATGCTGTTTCTGCCAGAGTTCATGGCGGCGATGCTTGTTGTCGCGGTGCCGGCGAAGGGGTCCAGAACAGTGTCCCCGACGAAGGAGAACAGGCGGATCAATCGCTCGGCAAGTTCCGCCGGGTATGGAGCGGGATGACCGTTACGAGTCGACTCGCCTTTTATGTCCGACCACGAAGTTTTGAGCCACTGCTGCATCTCGCGCTTGGTCAGAACGGAGAGCGCTCTTTGCATGGGCGACGGCGAACGGTACGAGCCACCTTTACGAAGGAAGAGGATGTATTCGAAATCGTTCTTGACGATCGCTCCCGGCTGATAGGGTTTGCCGTAGAAGCCGGCTCCGTTTCCTTCTGCCTCCGTAGCTCCGTTACTGATCTTCGACCAAAGTATCGGCGTCAGGCAGTCGAGGCCAATCTTACGGGCACGGGTCATGATATCGGCGTGCAGCGGCATGACATGGTGGCGACCGCCGCGTTTCCGCGGGATGCAGACATCTCCGACAACACAGCAAACCCGTCCGCCGGGCACGAGGACGCGGGCACACTCCACCCATACCCTGTCGAGTTCCCTTAGAAACTGTTCGTAGTCTTCAATTGCACCCATTTGCCGCTCATGGGGCAGATACTCTTTCAGCGTCCAATACGGTGGCGACGTAACGATGAGGTGAACACTCTTGTCCGCAATCCAAGACAGATCGCGGGCGTCTCCCGGATGGAGGCGATGCGTGGTCTTCGCATACTCGGCTGGCCAGCGTGAAGTTTTGAAAAAATCCGATACCTGCTGAAGTTTTGCAACGGAGCCAGGCTCATTGTCCACCGTTCCGTAGGCAAGCGCATTCATCAGTTCTTCTTCGAGGATCATGGGCAGATTGTAGAACACCTCCGCACGGCAAGCACTTTACTCTTTGGGTTTCTTCCTGTGGCGGCCGTAAGCACCCTGGCTTTGTGTGGTTTAGGTTGCGGGCTGGGGTTTTCTGGCCGACGCGTTGCGGGTGCGGAGCCACTCCTGGATTTGCAGGGTCAGGTCGGCCAGGGGGAATGCTGCTACGACGCAGCACCAGACGATGGTTTCGATGTACTGCTCCCAGTGGGTGAGGCCGGAGATCAGCCGCACTTCAAGAAAAATGATGGCGCAGGCAAAGCTGCGAGTCATCCACTGGCGGTGGAGTTGGACCTTGCCCTGCAGGATGAACATCATCGCCATGGCGGTCGCGAAGATCCAGACCACGGCGTCGGCGGCCGCAGCCATGGTGAAGGAGCTCGTGGCGCCCATCCGCTCCTCCCAGTGCTGGACGTAGATGCCCATGGGCGCGCCGAGCAGCACGCCGGCTACATAGAAGCGGCCCATTACGCGATGAGCTTTGGCAAAACGCTTGCGAAGACGGTCGGAGAACTGGAGCGGCCCGAGGAACAGCGCGCAAGCGGCGGCGAGGCCGTGGGGCAGGAGGATCCATTTGAATGGCCCGATATGCTGCCATTCCGGGTCCTTGGAGTTGATGAGGAAGCTCTCGTTATGCCAGAGGACATAGGCGTACATCAGGGCGATGCACGCGAAGAGGGCATATTTTGGCCGAAGCCATGCTGGCTTTGCCGGCGCGGCTCCCTGAAGGGGTGTGGTGACGATTGAACTCATTGGACTCCTCCTGCTCGCAGACTTTATGGCGATTCCGTGGCCCGATGTTTCGTGGTACTGGGGAGGAGATTCTGAGGTGAAGGCAGACTAAGGTTTCGGGGGCCTGGGTTCCTGGTCGGGGAAACTCTGGGGAGTGACCAAAAATAGCACGAAGAATGCCTGGCTGACGAGTCAAAAGTAGAGGCAAACTCGAATGGCCGGAAGTTACCTATGGATTGGTGGCGCTCCGGGCAGAATGCGGGGATTCTTCCCCATTCGCTGCGCTCAGAGTCAGAATGACAAGCCTTTGACCTCAGAATGACAAGCTTTTGCGCTCAGCCATGGCAAGCTTTTAGGAGATGCCCAAGGGCGACAGTCTGTGAAGACGACGGTCTGTGAAAAAGAAATGCTGCGGCGGGGTGACAGGCGAAAGGGGCTGCAGCTAGATTGGGAGTAATGAGTTTTTCGCAAATTGCGAGGATCGTGAGTGTCTCCCTGCTGGTGTGCGCGGGGATGCGCGGGCTTGCCCAGATTGGTGGAGCGCTCGATGGCGGCCGTGAATTTGCGATCACCTGCGCGGGGTGCCATGGCACGGATGGCTCGGGGAGCGCGAAGGGGCCCGCGATTGCCACGCAGCCCAAGACGATTGCACGGCCGGATGAGGAGCTGATCCGCATTGTACGGGATGGCGTGCCGGGTAAGGGCATGCCGGGAGTGAAGGCGCTTGGAGACGAGCGGATTGCAGCGCTGGTGCGGTATGTGCGGACACTGCAGGGCGCGAAGGCTGGTTCAGGTTCGGATCCCACTCATCGCGATAACACTGCGATGAATGGGGCACCTAGCGGCTCAGGCTCCAATCCCACTCATCGCGATAACACTGCGATGAATGGGGCACCCAGCGGCTCGGGGTCGGCACCCGGTGGTTCAGGGTCTGCACCGACGGCTTCGGTTCATTCCGGGGCACCCGCGGCTTCGGCTCCTTCCGGCGCTCCCAAGGCTTCGCCAGGCGATCCCACCCATCGCAGTGAGGCTGCGATGACTGCGGCGCCAGGCGCCGTGACGGTCGATGTGAAGCAGAGCGATCTGAATCAGAAGGAGGTTCGCGAGAACTGGGTGTCGTACAACGGCGACTATAGCGGGCGGCGGTACAGCGCGATGACTGACGTGACGCCGGAGAACGCCGCGCAGTTGACGCTGAAGTGGCGCTTCCATTCCGCCGGCGCGGGAGGGCTGGAAGTGACTCCGGTGGTGGTGGCCGGAGTGATGTTCGTGACGCGATCGAATGACGCGTGGGCGCTCGATGCCAGGACCGGCAAAGAGTTGTGGCATCATGCACGCGTGGTTACAGAGGGGCTGATCGACGACGCTTCCGGACACATCAATCGCGGGGTTGCGGTGCTGGGCTCGCGCGTCTACATGGAGACCGACAACGCTCACCTGCTGTGCCTGGATGCGCGCACCGGCGCGGACATCTGGGACGTGGCGTATGCGACCGGCAACAAGAACTATGGCGCGACCAGCGCTCCGCTGATTGTGAAGGACAAGGTGCTGGTGGGGACTTCGGGCGGCGATGACGGAGTGCGCGGTTTTGTGGCGGCCTTCGATACGAAGACGGGCAAAGAGGCGTGGCGCTTCTGGACGATTCCCGCGCCGGGCGAAAAGGGGTCGGAGAGCTGGCCGGGCGATATGTATTTGCATGGCGGCGGAACGACGTGGATGCCGGGCACCTACGATGCGGAGTTGAACACGATCTACTGGGGAACGGGCAATCCGGGGCCGGACTTCGATGGCAGCGTGCGGCCGGGGGACGACCTCTACACGAGCTCGCTGCTGGCGCTCGATCCGGATACGGGCAAGTTGAAATGGCACTTCCAGTACAACCCGCACGACTTGTACGACTACGATGCGGTGCAGACTCCGGTGCTGGTGGACGCGAACTTCAAGGGACGGCCGCGCAAGCTGGTGGTGACAGCGAATCGCAACGGCTTCCTCTACATTCTGGACCGGACCGATGGGACGTATCTCGCGTCGAAGCAGTTCAGCGCGAGCCAGAACTGGGCGAAGGGCATCGACGAAAAGGGGCGGCCGATTTCGAATGGGCTGATCCCCGACGAGAAGGGCGTGACGGTTTGCCCGGGCTACAGCGGCGCGACCAACTGGTACTCGCCGAGCTATAACCCGGCGACGAAGATGTTTTATTTCCGGTCGCTGGAGAAGTGCAGTCTCTTCCGGGCGAAGACGGAGAAGTTCGAGGAAGGGCAGGCGTTCTATTCGACCGGTGCGGCGCGTCCGCCCGGCAACACTCCCGACGCGGGCTACCTGAATGCGTTCGACCTGAACACGCTGGACTTTGCGTGGCGCGACCAACTGACGGGCGGCGGGCAGGCAGCCGCGGGCGTGATGTCGACGGCAGGCGGGCTGGTGGCGTTCGGCAATGACTCCTCGGGGTTCGAGGTCGACGACGCGCATACCGGGAAGAAGCTGTGGGTGTTCGACGTGAAGCAGCTGGTGCACTCGTCGCCGATGTCGTATGGCGTCGCGGGAAGGCAGTACTTCGCGGTCACGGCGGGCGACGATGTGTTTGCGTTTGGGCTGCCGTGAGTTGGTGGCCCAGGTAACAGGCGCCGGGCTAGAATCGAATCTTCGAGGCGGTCAGCGAATATGCGCGCGAAGCAGTTCGTCTCAATCCTCTTGCTTGCTGTTACTCTACCGGCCCGCGCCGCGCCACGGCAGGCGCCATGGGTCGCGCTGGATGCGTCGGGCAAGCTGGTCTACCGCACACTGCCGCGTGGAGACCGCATCGTCGACTTCTCCTATGCCGGATATATGGGTGGCGGGGTTGTGCCACCGACCATCCCTGTCAAACGCAAGGTTGCGCTGTCCGGCGGCGATGATACAGCCGCGATTCAGCAGGCCATCGACGAGGTCTCGGCTCTGCCTGTGCAGAAAGACGGTTCGCGCGGGACAATTTTTCTTGCGCCCGGAATCTTCCAATGCAGCGATCCGCTGAAGATCGCCGCCTCTGGTGTTGTGTTGCGCGGAAGCGGTCCGCTGGCCAATGGGACGACGCTGAAGATGACCGGCGAGCCGCACGTCGCGATCGAGATCGCCGGCGATCAGCTGGTGAAGGTCATTGGGACTCCGGCGCACATCGCGCAGCCTTATGTGCCGTCGGGCGCGCAGTCGATCACGCTGGATAACGCGTCGCAATTTGCGCCCGGAGACAGCATTCGCATCACGCGCTTCACCACGCCGCAGTGGGTTCACTTTATGGGCATGGACGGGATGGTGCGCGACGGCAAGCCGGAGACATGGGTGGGCAACTCCATTGTTGCCATGCGCACAGTCGCCGGCCGTCAGGGCAATGTGCTGACTCTGGATGTGCCGCTGACCGATTCGTATGATCGCGCGTACCTGCGGCCCGAGGGCGCCGAAGTTGCGAAGGTGAGTGTGGCTGGCAGGATTGAGCAGGACGGCGTCGAGTCGCTGCACATCGTTGCACCGGCACGCAGCGTCGGATTTTCCGATCCGCTGTTTCATGCAATGAATCTGCGCAGCCTTCGCGATGGATGGGTGCGCGACCTGCTGGTCGACGACACCACCGAGGGCATCGACGCGGCGGCAGACACCTCACGCATCACGGTGCAGAACGTCGCGTTCCGCCACACGACGACCATCACCAGTTCGGCGAAGCCTGCCGACTTCGCGCTGCGTGGCGGCCAGATCCTGTTGCTGCGGTGCTACTCGACTGGCGACGACGAGATGTATGTGATTACCGGCGCGCGCAACCAGGGGCCGAATGTGGTGCTCGATTCGACCTTCCGCGGCAACGGGCATGTGCAGCCGCATCAGCGCTGGGCGACCGGGCTGCTGGTCGACAACACGCATGTTCCCGGAGGCGGCATCGACCTGATGAATCGCGGGCAAATGGGCAGCGGCCACGGCTGGACCATGGGCTGGGGCGTGGTGTGGAACAGCTCTGCGGCGACTTTCCTGATCCAGAATCCGCCGGGCGCGGCGAACTGGTCGATCGGCAATACCGGCACGGAGACGATGGCCGCGATGAAGATCATCGGCGTGCATCCTCGAGATGCGGGGCCGCCGCTGCCGCAGGGAAATATCGAATCGCCGGGTCATCCGGTGCTGCCGGCAAGTTTGTATCGCGCGCAATTGGCGGAGAGACTGGGCGCCGATGCGGTGAAGGCGCTCGATCCATAGCGCTCCCAAAGCGCTGTGCGTGTGGTCACTGCGGAGCGGCCTTGGCGGCGGCTAGGCTTTGACCATGGGTTCCCAGGATGGGAGCGGGGCGTACGCGCGGGTTCATACTGACCGCGGTCTCGCGAGATCAACACCCCGGCTGTTTGAGAGACGAGCAAACCGATGGCTTACGTAATTACCGATGCGTGCGTGAAAGATTTCCTTTGCGCGACCGAGTGCTCCACCTACGCGATCCACCCGGCGAAGGACGAGCCCGGCACGGACGCGGTGTCGCAACTCTTCATCAACCCGGACGAGTGCATCGACTGCGGCAACTGCATCAGCATCTGCCCGTCGGGCGCGATCTTTCCGGTGGACGATCTGCCGGCGGAGAAAGCGGAGTTCGCAAAGAAGAACGCGGACTACTTCAACTAACCGGACGACCGATCACGTAGTCATCTTCCTTCGGGCTTGTGATTTTCTTTGGATGCGGCGACGCGCTGCGGCGGGCTCGACGCGCTCCCCGCGATCGAGCGACAACAGGCGGTGGCCGAGTTCCTTGTTGAAGGCGGCGATCTGAGCGGTACGGGATCGGTCGTGCTCTTCGAGCAGGCGCAGGGCTTCGCGCACGACTTCGCTGGTGGAGGTATAGCGGCCGGAGTCGACTTTGACGGCGACGAACTTTTCGAGCTCGGGCGTGAGAGAGACGTTCATGGGCTGGACCTCCTACAGCCCATGTTTAGGGTGATAACAAACTTTGTCAATCTTGGGTAGCCGGCGGGAAGACAGGAAATGTGGTAGTTTATAAACTACAGAATTGAGATGATCGAATTCAGGCAGAGCGAAACGTTTCGAAGATGGCGCAATCGTCTCAAGGATCAGCGGATACGGGCGCTGGTTACATCTCGACTTGATCGTCTGGCATTTGGGAATGCGGGCGATGTACGGCCGGTTGGAGCCGGGATTAGCGAATTGCGCATCGATTATGGCCCAGGCTACCGGATTTACTACAAGAGGCACGGGGACACGATCATTCTCTTGCTGTGCGGCGGAGACAAGAGGACACAAGCAAATGACATCGAGACAGCGAAGCGGCTTGCAAAAGAATGGAGCGAAAAAGGTGGCTGAAAAGTTCACCATCTACGATCCCGCGGAAGACCTCGGGTCAGACGAAGCGATTGCGATCTTCATGGCGGAGGCATTCGCGACCAACGATGCCGCCTACATCTCGCATGCGCTAGGCGTGGTCGCGCGCGCGAAGGGGATGGCCGAGATTGCCGAGCAGACGGGGTTGTCGCGCGAGCAGCTCTATCGGTCGTTCAGTAACAAGGGGAATCCGACGCTGAAGACGACGCTTGCGGTGATGAAGGCGCTGGGCATTGAGCTGACAGCGAAGACCGCTGCGTGAAGAGGCATCCGCTGTTTTGGATTTAGTGTCACCTCAGATGATTCAAGAGCGAATGGATAAGTTGGCGGAAACCACCCACGATCCCAAATAGAGAGCCGATGCGAGACCAAGCCTCGCGCGCGGTCTGGCGTTGACACCACTTCCGTGCGCTTTCGCGGCCGTACTTTATCACATGACTGTTATAGCCTTCGATTAGGTCTCCTAGTACCACGTCAATATGGCGCGACGGGGTGAAGAGCCAAGTGACGAGCTGGCAGATGAAAATTGGCGAGTCCGCATCACGAAGGACGGTGCGAAGTGAATCAATGCGGCGACGGTCGTTTGCATTTTGTTTCAAGCTGATTGCGAGGGCCACGTCGCCGACGCGGTCCTGGAGCAGGTTTGCGATGCCAGACAAATAGAGTGGTACAGCTTGGATGGTCAGGAACTGCAACAGTTCGCAGACCAATCCGATGACCCTACGTCGATGTATGGGATGCCGAAGCGCGCTTCTGCCTGTGACGGCTTCAAACGTTTGAGCGTCCGCGATAATGACTTTCGCCCTGCGCGGAATCGAATAGCCCGTCATTCGCAGCAACCTGAGGCGAGAACGCGAGCCATTACTGTAATTCTCAACCCCGCGGAAACTAATGATAGCTAAGTGCGCGGAGCAAAAAACGACGGCCCGCGTCTTAGCATGGCAGATGATCGCTACAGCCCGAACAAAACCAGTAATCCAGCGAGCGTATCTCCTTTTCACAGGGCCTCCGGTGTCAATCCCATTCCTGCTGACATCTTCTGGATGGTCTCGAGGGATTGCGAAAGGGCACTCTTGCCCGAAATAGTGACGGAGAAAAAACGTTTGGCGCGGCCCCCGCGCTCGGGCGTCGAGTCTCCTATCTCAGACTCAACAAACCCCTTCTCACCAAGCCGATCCAACGCCTTATACAGTGACCCGATGGCTATCGATCTACCTGTTTGCTCTTCGATTTCCTCCCTGATCGTCGTTCCGTAAGCCTCCGATCCAAGTCGAATCGTAGCCAACAGTGCCAGTTGCTCCAGCTCTCCGAGTGATTCACGCGGCATGTAAATCTCCTATTGCTTGAGCCTGCTACCTTCTCCGCTTAACGTGACCAATATATATCTTCTCAAGAGTAGAAGAAATAGGCTTTTCGGTCAAGTGACAGCCATATGGCCGAACATGCGGGGATTCTTCGCTCCGCTCAGAATGACAATGTTTCTCTCTCTATAGCAATGGTGAAAACGCTCTAAGAGTCGATCTTTGTGCGGTTCTTTTTCGGAAAGCGTATTGCTTCAGGATCGAGGAACATTACGAGGTCAACGAGAGAATGCTGGAGTTCCGTCAACCGCGGAAGCGCGTCTTCCAGGTGGGCGCCAAGCGCCTCGACGTCGGACTTCAAGGCGCAAATCAGTGGATCCGGGTTGCCCATCAGGTAGTCGAGGAAAGTGGCAAACCCCATGCACTGCGGACCGCGCGGCCCTTCCCAAATCATCCGTTCGCCGATGGCGTGTTGCTCGCCGCCAAACACGCGTAGAAGCGGAAAGTATCTGTCAGTTTGCCAGCTTGCATATATTTTGTGCTGGAGCTGAGCCAGTTCGCGCGTTTCCTGGTCGGCGCCCAGATCGATGAACTGAATTTCGCGGCGAATGAGTTCCGTCCAGGCAAAGTATTGAGCGATTACAAAGAGCGTGTGGTTGATCGCGTAGTATCGTGCACGATCGTCCCCGCCCTCCAGATACACCTTGAAGAAGTTGCCGATGACGATGTTATAAATCCGACTCTGCAGTTCATAGGCAGAGCGTCCGAGGGGCTCGCGAAATCGACGTGCGGTTTGCTCGGTCTCGGCTCGGCGACCGGCCTCGGCCTTTTGCAATTCCAACCGGGCTTCGACTCGCTTGACGCGAAGCTGGCCCCACACTGCGATGGCAGCAGCGCTAATGGCAACGACCGAAGAGATGAGACCGGGAATGAGGGTCTTGTCCATGTTCTCCCATTCAGCTTCTCTCGGCGCCTGCGTCTTTCCGAGTGCCATAAGAATACGCAAAACGGCGCTGCTTTATCAGGCGTGAACCGGCTGGGTGTTTGTGCCGGTTGATTGCTCCGCACGTACGGCGAACGTGAGGCCAGTCTTGCCGGCGTCGACGATGACGTGGTCGCCGTGGCGCACGGTGCCGTCGAGGATCTTCACCGCGAGCGGGTCCTGCACCAGGCGCTGGATGGCGCGCTTGAGCGGGCGGGCTCCGTAGGCGCGGTCGTAGCCGGCTTTGAAGATCGCCTTGCGCGCAGCGGACGTGAGATCAATGGTGATCTTGCGATCGGCCAGCAGCTTTTCGAGATCGGCCAGGCGCAGGTCGATGATGTGTTCGAGCTGCTCTTCGCCGAGCGGGTGGAAGACCACCACGTCGTCGATGCGGTTGAGGAACTCGGGGCGGAAGTGCTCGCGCAGCACGCCCATGACGCGTTCGGTAGCTTCGGCGAAGCCGTCTTCGCCCTGCGCCCATGCGGTCGAAAGCTGTTGCGCGCCGAGGTTCGACGTCATGATGAGCACCGTGTTCTTGAAGTCGACGGTGCGGCCCTTGGAGTCGGTGAGGCGCCCGTCGTCGAGAACCTGCAGCAGCACGTTGAAGACATCCGAGTGCGCCTTTTCGATCTCGTCGAAGAGGATGACGGCATACGGACGGCGGCGCACGGCCTCGGTGAGCTGGCCTCCCTCGTCGTAGCCGATGTAGCCGGGAGGCGCGCCGATCAGACGCGCGACGGCGTGCTTCTCCATGTACTCGGACATGTCTATGCGCACCATCGCGGCTTCGTCGTCGAAGAGAAATTCGGCGAGGGCGCGCGCGGTTTCGGTCTTGCCGACGCCGGTGGGACCGAGAAAAATGAAGCTGCCGATGGGGCGCTTGGGGTCGGAGAGGCCGGCGCGGCTGCGGCGAATCGCGTTGGCGACGACGGTGAGCGCGGCATCCTGGCCGACGACGCGCTGGCGCAGACGGTCCTCCATCTGCACCAGCTTTTGCATCTCGCCTTCGAGCATCTTAGCGACGGGAATGCCGGTCCACTTGGAGACGACAGCGGCAATGTCCTCCTCGTCGACCTCTTCCTTCAGCATGCGGACGGGCGCGTTGCCGTCGGTTGTTGCGTCGGAATCAATCTCGGTGAGCTTGCGCAGCTCGGCTTCGGCCTTGGGGATTTCGCCGTACTGCAGTTCGGCGGCGCGCTGGAGATTGCCATTGCGCGTCTGCTCTTCCGCTTCGAAACGCAGTGCTTCGAGGCGTGTCTTGAGTTCCGCGATCTTGCCGATTGCGCCGCGTTCCTGCTGCCAGCGGGCGCGCAGGCTTGCGGCCTTTTCGCGGACTTCGGCGAGTTCCTTCTGGACCGCTTCAAGCCGCTCGCGGGAGGTTGCGTCTTTCTCGCGCTTCAGAGCGGCCTGCTCGATTTCGAGCGAGGTGGCCTGGCGCTCGAGGTCGTCGATCTCGGTTGGGACGGAGCCTATCTGGTTGGCGAGCGCTGCGGCGGCTTCGTCGACCAGGTCGATGGCCTTGTCGGGCAGGAAGCGGTCGGAGATGTATCGATGCGAGAGCGTGGCCGCGGCGACGATGGCCGAGTCCTTGATGCGGACCTTGTGGTGCGACTCGTAGCGCTCGCGCAGGCCGCGCAG
>DASWCA010000148.1:0-3834 GCA_036390355.1 Acidobacteriaceae bacterium | reverse complement strand
CAAGATCCGGCCAGCCGTAATCGTCAGCAACAACGCGGCCAACCGGACCGCGGAACGCAACAGTCGCGGCGTCGTCACAGTCGTACCGGTCACGTCGAACACCGACCGCGTATATCCGTTCCAGGTGCTCCTCAGGTCGGGTGAAGGCGGCCTGACCGTCGATTCCAAGGTCCGGGCCGAGCAGGTACGGTCTGTCGACTACGGTCGGCTACGCCGCAAGCTCGGCACGATACCACCGGCCAGCCTCGGCCGGCTGGATGATGCGCTGCGGACCCACCTGGCGCTGTAGCTCAACCGCCTGCCTTGACGGCGGCCTTCATCTGCTGCTTGTAGTTTCGTACCTTGGCCAGCGAATCCGCGTCGGTGATGTCGGCGACGGATCGGAAGCTGCCCTCCTCGCCGAAGATGCCGCTCGCCTCCCGCCAGCCGTCCGGGCGTACCCCGAACTGCTTGGCCAGCAGCGCCACGAAGATCTGTGCCTTCTGCTTGCCGAAGCCGGGCAGCTCACCGACCCGCTTGACAAGCTCCGCGCCGGTCTTCGCCTCGGTCCAGATCCGGGTGGGATCCCCGTCGTAGCGCTCGACGATGAGCCGGCACAGCTCCTGTACCCGGGCGGCCATCGCCTTCGGGAACCGGTGCAGGGCCGGGCGCTGGGCGAAGATGGCGGTCAGCGCTTCGAGGTCGTAGCCGGCCAGGTCGCGGGCGTCCAGGTCGTGGCCGAGCCGCTGCTTGAGGTCGTACGGGGCGGAGAAGGCGCGCTCCAGCGGGATCTGCTGGTCCAGCAGCATCGCAACGAGTAGCGCCAGCGGGCTGCGGTACAGCAGCTCGTTGGCCTCAGGGTCGATGGGCAGGGTGAACGTCATGACCGTCATCGTGCCCGTTGGACGCCCCAGGGTCGAGCCACTCGCCGGTGTGCTGCCTTCCGCTTGCCCGCTTGCCGGCTACCCTCAAGGTGTCTCTGCCCAGAGGAGGGGACATGCCAAGCCTTGCGCGGCCGCGCGTCGAGTACCGAACGCCGGAGGACCTCGTCAGAGAGGTTGTCAGCGGACAGATCCGCATCCCTCCGTTTCAGCGCGGCTTCAAATGGGAGGCAGGAGACATTGTCAAGCTATTCGACAGCCTTCTCCGCGGCTTCCCGATAGGAAACCTCCTCCTTTGGACACGGCCAGCGCGTGCACAACGACTGCGAGTCGGCCCTCTAGAGATCGACGCACCCGACGCTGAGGCTGCACTCTGGGTCGTTGACGGCCAGCAGCGGATCACGAGCCTCGTCGGAGCGCTTGTGGCCGGGGGCTCGGCCACCGACAGCCGGTTTCGCGTCCACCTTGATCTAGACAGTGGCGAATTCCATACGAGCGGTCTACGCCAGGAACCTCCACCGTCGTGGATTCCCGTAAATATTCTCTTGGACACGAGGACTCTTCTCGGGTGGATGCGAGCGAACGCCGATTGGCTCTCAGAGTCGCAAATTTCGCTCGCAGACCACGCAGCCAAGGCAATCCGTGAATACCAAATTCCAACCTATGTGGTCTCCGCAATTGATGAGGAGCCTCTCCTCGACATCTTTACCAGGATGAACACGACGGGTAAGCCGCTCACAAAGTCAGAAGTATTCCATGCTCTACACTCCGGAATGGCCGGAGATCAGCCGCTGAACCTGCACAGTCTCGGACGGACAACCGCTGATCTAGGCTTCGGGACGCTTGACGACAGACTGGCGTTGCGATGCATTCTGGCATTCCGAGGCGGCGACATTTTCAGAGAAGACTTCCATGACGAGTTTGTTTCGCCAGATGATCGAGCGGAAACCTTCCGCGAAGTATCGGGCGCGCTTCGGGAGGTAGTGGCCTTCTTACGAGCGGATGCCGGTATACCGCACGTCAAGTTGCTGCCGTACTCACATCCGGTTCCAATCCTGGTCCGGTTCGTCCGACTGCACGGCATGCCGAGCGGGCGAGCCTCAACGCTACTCCGAAGATGGGTGTGGCGAAGCGCAATCGCGGGAACTCGGGCGGGCGGCATCAGCGTACCCGATGTTCGAAATCAGCTGCTCGCGGTCGAGCAATCCACTCCACTAGATGCAGCGCACCAATTACTGCGCCAAGTGCCTGCTTACTATGGGTTCAAGGCCGAGCTGGACAAGATCCATTTTAGCCATGCAATGGCGAAGATAAACGCCCTCGGGCTACTGGCAGCTGAGCCATTAGATCTCATTACAGAACAGCCTATTGACATTACCCTGCTGATGGCCAGTGGCAGTCCACTACGACCAATCATCAACGAAAAACAGGTGGCGGGCACTGACACGATCGCCAACCGAGTAGTTGGCAGCGCTGGCTCCGGGCGAGTGCTTCGCGAGAAATTGGTCCGAGCAAGGCCGCACGTTGCCCTGAGCCATCTGGTCGACGCCGAGGGCCAACAACTGTTGCTGTCCGGTGATCTTAACGCCTTCCTCGCACGCCGCAGCCAAATCTCTGCGAAGATGATCGAGACGCATGTCGAGCGTATGGCCGAGTGGGGCGCAAGGGACGGTCGATCCATCGCCGAAACAATCCGGTCGGCGGCGTAGTGAGCAGGACGCTAGACGCCGAGGTGCAGCTGCATGGCCGTCGTGTCGGCGAACTGAGGTACGACCGCGGCGGATCCGCCTTCACCTACGAAGATCAGCTTGGTAATCCCAGCCACCAGATTCTAGGGCAAATCTTCGAGGACGATCCACGCACGGTTCGTAGGGTTCGGGTGGGAGTTCCTGCCTGGTTTGCAAACCTACTACCCGAAGGTGAGCTACGTCGGCAGATTATTCGCGAAATGGGCGGGGGGAATATTGGTGAATTTACGTTGCTTCTCAGGCTCGGCCGATACCTACCGGGCGCCGTCACCGTCCGAGGCGAGTCTGAACCGGATGACGACGTAAACCTTGATGATCCGGCTCGAGTCACCCCTGATCACCCGATACGCCATTCTCAGGCCGGTGTCCAGCTCAAATACACCGTTCCAGGAGAAAGGCTGACCTTCCCTGCGAGCGGGAACAAAGCATGGTGGACTGTAAAACTGCCCGATCGCGCTCTGCGAGAGCTCGTATTGAACGAGTATCTGACGATGCGCTGGTTGGTGGCGTCAGACTTCTACGTGCCGCCCGTACAGGTTGCGCCGGCGAAAGCCGTCGGCGGTATACCGCCCGGCCTGGTTGAGGCGTCCGAGCTGGTCTATCTGATTGAACGCTTCGACCGAACGGCAAGTGGCCGCGTCCATTTCGAAGACTTTGCCCAAGTGGCAGATGTTGCTCCGATCTTCAAATACAGCGAATCAGGTGCCACGTACGACAGCCTGGCCGTTGTCATTCGACAACTGACAGGCATGGACGGATACGCGGACTACGTACGCCGACTCACTGCGATGCTCATTGTCGGAAACACTGATGCACACCTAAAGAACTGGGCGCTAGTGTACTACGATGGACGGACGCCAAGCCTGGCGCCTATGTATGATTTCCATTCGCTCACGGTCTACGATCGGTACCGATATACGCCATTAGCGCTAAGCCTGAATGGGGAGCGAGTTCCCTCATCGATCGGCCTAGATGACTTTCGAAGGATGGCCGAGGGGTCTGAGTGCGATCCGGAGCAGACCGTCGGATGGGTAACCCAAGCGATCAGACGGCTACGCGAGACATGGTTCGGGGAATTGAAAACCGAGACGGAACATCGGTTCCCGGCACTCGCGCAGCACTACTCGCATCGTATAAATTCTCTACCAATTTGTGGCGAAACATGAGATGGCGGTGCAGGCACCTACGCACATTCGCGAATGTAGTGGTCGAGCAGCATGCCGATG
>DASWCA010000147.1:0-3636 GCA_036390355.1 Acidobacteriaceae bacterium | reverse complement strand
CGCCCCCCGCCGGGAAAGAAACGCTCCGCCCAGACGGAGATTTCCTTATATAGTTGTAAGTACCGAATTGTTCAAATTCTGTCCCTGACGCTCGAGTAGCCTGCCAAGGCAGGTATGTCGAGGAACCACCGACCTTACTCGGCGTGGAAATCGCAGAACCGCACTGTTCTCCTTGGCCAGGAAAACGAAGTCCTTCAAACGGAAGGTTTGCCCATGAACTCACCAGAAAGTCGTCGTCGCATTCCCGACCCGCAAGGTCTCTATCACCCGCGAAATGAGCATGATGCGTGCGGCATGGGATTGGTCGCGAGCATCCGCGGAGAGAAGACCCACGACATCATCTGCAAGGGCCTGGAGGTTCTCATCAATCTGACGCATCGCGGCGCCGCCGGATGCGATCCGGAGACGGGCGACGGCGCCGGGATTCTGATTCAGATCCCACACGACTTTTTCAAGCTTGAGTGCGGCAAGCTCGGCATGACGTTGGGCGAGCCCGGTACCTACGGTGTGGCCATGGTGTTCTTGCCGGTGGACAAGCACAGCCGCCTGCAATGCGAAGGCGTATTTGAGCGCATGGCCCAGGCCGAGGGTCTGACCGTACTCGGCTGGCGCGATACCCCGGTGAACGGCGATGCAATCGGACGCGAAGCGCGCGCCTCACAGCCGTACATTGAGCAGCTTTTTGTGGCACGTCCGCAGGGAATGGACGAGGACGCCTTCGAGCGCCTGCTCTACATCGTCCGCCGCCGCACCTACAACGAGATTATTGAATCCGACATCGAGGACAAGGGCGACTTCTACGTCCCCTCATTCTCAAGCCGCACCATCATCTACAAGGGCCTGATGCTGGCCCCGCAGATTGAGAAGTTCTATGTTGAACTAGCCAACCCTCTTGTTGCCAGCGCCCTTTGCCTCGTGCATCAGCGCTTCTCGACGAACACATTTCCAAGCTGGAAGCTCGCGCATCCATATCGGTACATCGCCCACAACGGCGAAATCAACACCATCCGGGGCAACGTCAGTTGGATGAACGCACGGCAGTCGCTGCTGGAGAGCCCGGTCTTCGGGGAGAACATTAGCAAGGTGTATCCGGTCATCACGCCGAAGGGAAGCGACTCGTCGTCGCTCGACAATGCGGTGGAGTTCCTGTTCCAGTCCGGCCGGTCGCTGGCGCACGTAATGGCCATGCTGATTCCGGAAGCGTGGTCGGGTAATCCGGACATGGACGAGGACAAGCGTGCATTTTACGAGTATCACGCTTCTTTGATGGAGCCATGGGATGGCCCGGCGGCGGTTGCGTTTACCGATGGCCGCATGATCGGCGCGACGCTCGATCGCAACGGACTGCGCCCTGGCCGGTACATCGTGACCAAGGACGACCTCGTCGTGCTGGCTTCGGAAGCTGGCGTGCTCGACGTACCCGCCGCGGACATTCGCAAGAAGGGCCGGTTGCAGCCAGGCCGCATGTTCCTGGTCGATACCGTTGGACATCGCATCATCTCCGATGCGGAGATCAAGAAGACGCTCGCCGGCCGCCAGCCTTATGCGGAGTGGCTGAAGGAGCAGCAGGTCTCGCTGAGCCAGTTGCCGGAACCGTGGCGCCTGATCAATTCAGACCCCGAGACATTGCTGCGCCGGCAGCGCGCCTGCGGATACAGTGAAGAAGATCTCAGGGTCATTCTTGCCCCGATGGGTTCGAACGGCGAAGAGCCGCTGGGCTCGATGGGCACGGACACGCCGCTCGCCTGTCTCTCGGACCGGCCGCAGAGCTTGTTCAGCTACTTCAAGCAGCTCTTCGCGCAGGTGACGAATCCCCCAATCGATCCCATCCGCGAAGAGATGGTGATGTCTCTGATTAGCTACATCGGGACGGAGCGCAACATCCTGAACGAGACGCCGGAGAATTGCCACACACTGAAGCTGCCGCACCCCATCCTGACGAATCACGATCTGGAGAAGCTGCGCCGCATCTCGTCGGGCGATCTGCTCGCGACGACTCTACCGACGCTGTTCCGAGCGCAGGATGGGGAGGCCGGCCTGAAGCACGCTCTCGACGACCTGAGCACACGCGCCGCGCATGCAGTCGCCTCCGGCTACACGCTTCTGATCCTCTCCGATCGCGGCATCAACAGCACGCTTGCGCCGATCCCCAGCCTGCTGGCGATGGCCGCCGTCCACAATCGCCTGGTGCGCGATAAGACGCGGACACAGGTAGCGTTGATCATCGAAAGCGGCGAGCCGCGCGAGGTAATGCACTTCGCCCTCCTGATCGGATATGGCGCAAGTGCGATCAATCCGTACCTCGCGTTTGAGACGCTGCATGACCTGAAGCGTCGAGGCCTGCTGGCCGACAATGTCAGCGCCGAGTACGCGGAGAAAAACTTCATCAAGGCCATCAATAAGGGATTGCTGAAGACCTTTTCGAAGATGGGAATCAGCACGTTGCAGAGTTATCGTGGCGCGCAGGTCTTCGAAGCTGTAGGACTGAATAAGACTCTGGTGGACGCGTACTTCTCCAGGACTGCGTCGCGCATCGAGGGCGTGGGGCTGGATGTGCTCGCGCACGAGGCGCAGATGAAGCATGCATACGCCTTCCAGCCGGTGACCGACTCGGAGACAGACCTCGTCGTCGGTGGGCACTACCAGTACCGCGAAGGCGGCGAGTATCACCTGCTGAATCCTGCGACGATCAGTAAGCTGCAGCATGCGGTTCGGCAGAATAATCCCGCGACCTTCCAGGAATACACCGATCTGGTCGACGAGCAGAGCAAGAACCTCTGCACTCTGCGCGGGCTGATGAAACTGAAGTACGTGGAGAACGCGATTCCACTGGACGAAGTCGAGCCGGCGAAAGAGATCGTGAAGCGCTTCACCACCGGTGCGATGAGCTTCGGATCGATCAGCAAAGAAGCGCATGAGACGCTCGCCATCGCCATGAACCGTATCGGCGGCATGTCAAACACGGGCGAGGGCGGCGAGGACGAGAACCGCTTCAAGCGCGACGAGAATGGCGATCTGCGACGCAGTGCCGTAAAGCAGATCGCGAGTGGACGCTTTGGCGTCACCGCGAATTACCTGGTGAATGCGGACGAGATTCAAATCAAGATGGCGCAGGGCGCCAAGCCCGGAGAAGGCGGTCAATTGCCGGGGCACAAGGTCGACGAGATCATCGCGAAGCTGCGTTACTCGATCCCCGGTGTCGGCCTCATCTCTCCGCCGCCGCACCACGACATTTATTCCATCGAAGATCTTGCGCAGTTGATCTACGACCTGAAGAATGTGAATCCGCAGGCGCGCATCGCAGTCAAGCTGGTCGCCGAGGCAGGAGTCGGCACGGTGGCTGCGGGCGTCTCCAAGGCGCATGCCGACGTGGTACTCATCTCCGGCGACAATGGCGGCACCGGTGCATCGCCGCTCAGCTCCATCAAGCACGCAGGACTGCCATGGGAACTTGGCCTGGCCGAGACGCAGCAGGTGCTGTTGCTGAACGATCTCCGCAGCCGAATTCGAGTGCAGACGGACGGCAAGCTGCAGACCGGCCGTGATGTGGTCATCGCCGCGCTGTTGGGCGCCGAAGAGTACGGCTTCGCGACGATGCCGCTGATCTCGATGGGCTGCATCATGATGCGCAAGTGC
>DASWCA010000146.1:0-1950 GCA_036390355.1 Acidobacteriaceae bacterium | reverse complement strand
CACTTCGTTGAGCCGGTCCTTGGAATAGCGCCGGTCGTTCGCGGGCGTGCCGTTGAGCCCGATGTTGTCGAGTTCGATCTGTCCGACGTAGAGGACGTGGAAGTGCTTGATCATCGTTGATTGTCCCGGGTTGATCGGGTGTCAGTCTGGCACTAGGTCATGGGCTCGACAAGCGGCCGTCAAGGTTGCAGCTAGTGTCCCGATTCCGAAGTTCGCCAGACCTTGCGGCTTGCTTTCGAGCGAACTTCGGAATCGAAGGACACTAGCAAACCTATGATTCTAGTGCCGCTTTTGAACCCGAAGTTCGCAACCGGATTTGCCGCAATGCTAGGCGAACTTCGGGTTCGCGGCACTAGTGCCCAGTTTCGCCGAAGGCTGATTCATGATTCAACATCGGGATGATTCCCAAAGCTGCGGACGTCCGGCTGACGCCGGAGGATCGTGCGGTGCTTGAGGCTCGGGTTCGGGCATCGACGACGGAACAGCGCGACGTTTTTCGCGCGCGGATCATCTTGTTGGCGGCCGAAGGACGCTCGACGCGGTCGATCGCTTGGAGCGTGGGCACGATGCCTCGGACCGTCAGTTTGTGGCGTGGCCGGTTCAGCCGGGAGGGACTGGCCGGCCTGTCCGACAAACCGCGACCCGGTTCGGTGCCGAAGTACAACGCTGAGACCGGTAAACGTATTCTGGCGGTGTTGGATCGTCCGCCGCCAACGGGATTCGCGCGTTGGACCGGGAAGCTGATTGCGGCCGAGTTGGGCGACGTGCACGAGCAGCAGGTCTGGCGCGTCCTGCGCGCCCAGAAGATCGACCTTGCGGGGCGCAAATCCTGGTGCGAGAGCAACGATCCCGAGTTCGCCGCCAAGGCCGCCGACGTGGTAGGGCTCTACATGGCGCCGCCGGAGAATGCGATCGTCATCTGTGTCGACGAAAAGCCCTCGATCCAGGCGCTGGAGCGCGCCCAGGGATATCTGAAGCTGCCAAACGGCAGGGCTCTGACCGGTCATAGTCACGACTACAAGCGCAACGGCACTTCGACACTGTTTGCAGCCTTCGAGGTGGCCACCGGCAAGGTCACCGCCGCCCACAAAAATCGCCGGCGTCGGGTCGAATTTCTCGATTTCATGAACGATATCATCGCCGGCCATCCGGACAGCGCTATCCACGTCATCCTCGACAACCTCAATACCCACAAGCCCAAGAACGACCGCTGGCTCAAGCGTCACCCGAACGTGCATTTCCACTTCACGCCGACCCGAGCCTCCTGGCTCAACCAGGTCGAGATCTGGTTCTCGATCCTGGAAGGAAAGTCCCTGCACGGCGCCTCTTTCACGTCCGTCAAGCAGCTCAGGGAGCATATCGATGCCTTCATCGAATCCTACAATGCGAACGCCAGGCCATTCGTCTGGACCAAAGCCAAGGTTCACCAGCGCCGCGTTAAAGGCCGACGTATCAGCGAACTGTGATTCCGGGTACTAGTGCCATAACACCGCAGCGGATGTGGCGGGTCAACGTGGGAAGACCCCAACTGGCCCGAGCCGGCGGGGTATCCTTCCTTCGCCCCTGGCTTTATAGAGAGTCCATGAGTTGGATCGACCACCGTCCGGACGACGCGGCGGGCGCCTTCGAGGCGATGGCCGCGGCCACCACCGGCAGCGTCGATGCAGCCACCTTCCGCGAGGCCATGAGCCGGCTCGGCGCCGCCGTCCACGTGGTGACGACGGACGGGCCGGGCGGCAAAGGCGGGTTCACCGCCACCGCCGTGTGCGCGCTCTCCGACGCGCCGGCGATGCTGCTCGTCTGCCTCAACCGGCGCAGCCGCTCGACCGGTCCGTTCCACGCCAACGGCGTGTTCTGCGTCAACACCTTGCGCGCGGGCGAGGAGACGATCGCCAACGCGTTTGCCCGCCGCACCGCCGACACCGCGCAGGAGCGCTTCACGGTCGGGGA
>DASWCA010000145.1:0-3184 GCA_036390355.1 Acidobacteriaceae bacterium | reverse complement strand
GTGGCGCAACCGCCGTCTCGGTGGCCCCCATGCAGGCTCAGACGCCACGGCCCGCCCTCGAAAGCGTCCCGCAACCGGCACCCACGCCTGTAGTCTTGCCTCCGACCCTGCCGCAGACCATCTCCATCGCTGCCGGAGCAGCGGACGATCCGCAACGCGCGGTGGTCGAAGCTCTCTCCGCCGCGAAGCTGACATCTGCCGCCGATGCCATGGCGGATGCTGAATGGACCATCGCTAACGGCGAAGCCACCGTCCAGACCGAACTCTCGAAGACCATGTTGCCCGTCGTGATGAATGCCGAGGCCGAAAAGATCGTCCGCGGCGCACTTCGCGACACCGGCGTTCTCAAGTTCAACCTGCTGCCCGGAGCCGCCGCACCCGCAGCCGCAAAAAAAGCTCGCCCAGCCCGCTCCGGCTCGGTCCAGGCCAAAGCCCTCGAGCATCCAATGGTCCAGCAGGCCCAGAAACTCTTCTCCGCCGAGATCCAAACCGTCATCGACCTCCGCGACAACGACTAGGCGGAGCCGCACTCAACTGAGAACTGACAACTGAGAACGCCCATGAACTTCTCCGATCTTGGCAAGATGAAAGAAATGATGTCGCAGGCGCGCGAGATGCAGGCGCAGATGGAGCAGAAGCTCGCCGAAACCATCGTCGAGGCGGAAACCGGCGGCGGCATGGTCAAGGTCCGAATGAACGGCAAGAAAGAAGTGCTGCGCCTGAAGATCGAGCCCACCGCGCTCGGCGCCTCCACCGGAGACATCGAACTGCTCGAAGACCTGATCGCCGCCGCCGTCAACGAGGCGGGCCGCCGCGCCGACGAAGCCATGAAATCGAGCGTTGCCGGCATGATGGGCGGACTCAACCTCCCCGGCCTGGAATAAGACTGGAGCAGCCCAACGCATGGCCCGATTCGCCGAACCGATGTCACGCCTCATCGACGAGCTGAAGAAGCTGCCCGGCATCGGGACCAAGTCCGCGCAGAGGCTGGCCTTCCACGTTCTGCGCTCCAGCGACGACGATGCGAAAGCCCTGGCCGATGCCATCCTCGTGCTCCGCGAAAAGCTTCGCCTCTGCTCCACCTGCAACAACATCACCGACGTCGATCCCTGCGGCTACTGCACCAGCGCCGTCCGCGACCAGCACATCGTCTGCGTCGTCGAAGAGCCCACCAACATCGCCACCATCGAGAAGACGCGCAGCTACAACGGCGTCTACCACGTGCTCCACGGAACGCTCTCGCCCATCGGCGGCGTCGGCCCGGAGCAGCTCCGCATCGCCAACCTGCTCACCCGCCTGGCTGCGCCCGCATCGCCCGAAGAAACAGCCGAATCCAACTCCGGCAACCCGGCCGGCGAAGGCCCCGCCGAGATCGACCCCATCGCCCTGAACGCAGAGATCCTCGAACCCTCCGGCGCCATCCGCGAGGTCATCCTCGCCACTTCACCCACCACCGAAGGCGAGGCCACCGCCGCCTACCTCGCCCAGGAGATCCGCCGTGTCGCGCCAGCTCTGCGCGTCACCCGCATTGCCACCGGAGTCCCGGCCGGCTCCGACATCGAGTACGCCGACGAAGTCACCATGACCCGTGCCATGGAAGGCCGCCGCGACTTCTAGGCCGAAAGCTGATCGCCGATACCCAAAACCTCACACCTCGCAGCGCATAGCAAATACCTGTGCCTTGAGAATCAACCAGGCCTCTTCGCCGGCGCGATCCGCGCCCTCTGCAAGCGAACAGCTCGAAAGCACCGACTCACTAATGCTCCACCCCGGAATGCCGAAAGAGCCAGTATTGGGAGCGCTTATGACACCGCCGGTAGGAAGCCCCGTCTGGAGGAAGATCGCCACAGGTCAAATTGCGATCCCGTCCTCGAAGTTGGCGATCAATCTTCTGACCACCAACATGCGTATCCGTTATTCAGGCGATCCGTCGGAGGCCAACGTTCGGGCCCTCGCCCTGCGGGCGCATCAGTTCTTCACCCAGTATGAGACCGTCTTCGCCAATGAACTGCAAACCATCCTCAAGAGTTAAAAGCACATCGCGGTAAGGAGAGCCATGCTACTTTGTGTCCCGGAAGTGAAACAAATGATCGCTGCCGGCAAGTGCCTGTTTCTCGCGGGCAGCGCCACGGCCCTGTCCCAGTTGCCGACCGGAAACTGGATCGGCGGAAGCATCCCATACTTCATGGGTGCGGAGGGCGGCGTCCACTCCGAGAGCCAAATCTTTGTTACTGAAGTGCCGCACTACGCCACTGGCGTCACCATCCGCGAATATACCTCCGAGTCTCTATCCGAGCTCTATCGCGACGCACCCGCCAACGGATTTACCTTCCTGCTGATCCCGAATGGATCGCCGTTCCTGCAAACCTTCGCTCGGGATGCGTCCGAATGCGACGGCTTCCTGATCAAGCCCATGATCGGCTGGGTTACGGGCACGCAGCTCTCGGACATCGGACAGAAAAAGGCCATCATCGTGGATGGACGCTCGCAGGTGACGTCGTCACAGTCTGCCCTCGCCATGCATGTCACCCTGCCCACGGCCCAGTTCGCCGACGTGGAGATTGTCAACATCTTCAAACCGGGCTCAGGCGACGCGCTCACCTTCCCCAAATCGGGGTTTGAGACAATTGACTGCTTCGTCAACGATAAGCCTGCGAAATTTTCGGAATACATCGCCAGCCGGAAGATCAACACCCAGTTACCGCTTACCGCCAACTACTGCGGCAGCGTCCTGAATGTCAGTGTGCAGTCGGTGGATCTCGAGGCAGGCACGGTTCATCTCTACGCCCCCGTCTTCCGCGGCATCAAGTACTACTTTGCGGAGCCGGTCGGGGACTACGCCCAGGCCTTCGCAGCTGCTATCCCCAACGATGACGAACAGCCAATTTTCTCCTGCAACTGCATTCTGAACTACGTCTATGGAAAGCTGGAAGGCCACCGCACGGGCCAAGTCACCGGCCCAATCACCTTCGGTGAGATCGCGCATCAATTGCTGAACCAGACCATGGTCCAACTGAAGATCCGCAACGCCGCGTGACCAGCTTCACGCCTGCGGCACGATCCGAAGGTCACCGCCCGTCATCTCTTTCGGCCGTTCCATCTTCAGCAGCGAAAGGATCGTCGGCGAGATATCCCGCAGGCTTCCGCCCGGCTGCAAGCTGATCGTGCCGGTCGGCGCATCCGT
>DASWCA010000144.1:0-2141 GCA_036390355.1 Acidobacteriaceae bacterium | reverse complement strand
GGCGATGCTGCTTTCAAGCTTCAGCGTGGACGCCGTTGTATCCGGCATCGTCGATCTCGCGCAGCAGATCATCAAAGCGGATGCATATGCGGTGTGGCGCACCTACGACCGGACGAATTGGCGGGTTCTAGCCTCCAGCGGGTTGTCGGCATCGTATCGCACGGAAATCCAATCCGCAGACCGCAACACTCCGGTGTTCCAATGGATCCCGGATGTCCTGGATGACGTAACGCTGCAGCTGTATCGCGAATCGTATAGGGCGGAGGGTATCCGCAGCCTGCTGGTAGTTCCATTGCAACTGCATGACTCTGCGCCTGAGGGTTTGAACGCCGGCACCATCACGTTTTATTGGCGAACTCTGCGCACACCGACCGACCTGGACATCTTTTATGCCTCCGCGCTGGCCAATCTCTCGTCAGCGTCGCTGAACATCTCAGAGTTGCACGAGCAGAACCAGCGCGAAAAGAATCGGCTTGCCTTCCTTGCCGAAGCGAGCGCGTTGCTGGCTTCGTCGCTGGACTATGAGGACACGCTGCAGCGCGTCGCCCGCCTGGCCGTCCCCGGCATCGCCGACTGGTGCACGATCCATGTGGTTGAAAACGGCGTTCCGAACTGCATGGTGGTGGCGCACGCAGAGCCGGCGATGGTTGACTGCGCCCGGAATTACAGCGCCCGCTTCCCCAACATGATCGACGACGAGGGCGGCCTTGGGCTGGTCCTGCGCACAGGCAAAACCGAGGTGTATCCGGTGATCACGGACGAGATGCTGGCCGCGGCCATCCGCGACCCCGAGCAGCTCGGCATGGTGCGCAACCTCAAAGTGAGTTCCAGCATTCTGGTCCCGTTCAACTCGCGAGGCAACGTATTGGGAGCGATCCGCCTGCTTGCCGCTGGAAGCAACCGCAGCTTCAATCACGATGACATCCAACTCGCCGAGGAGCTTTCGCGTCGCGCGGCCGCGGCGATCGAGAACGCCCAACTCCATCGCGCTGTGCTGGAGCAGAAGAACCGGCTTCGCCTGGCACACTCGGCGGCGCGCATGGGCACGTGGCACTGGGACCTCGTCAGCCAACAGATCGAGTGGTCGGATGAGTTCCGGGAGATTCACGGGCTCAGCCATAACAGCGCATCGACGGCGGGCGAGGGATCCGGCCTGATCCATCCCGACGACTTCGAAGAAGTGCTGCGTGAGGTGGCCGCGGCGGTCGACTCGGACGCCGAGTATCTTGCCTCGGAACACCGTGCCATCGCAGGCGACGGCAGAATCTTCTGGGTCCATTCCCGAGGCCGGATCGAGCGCGACGCGGACGGGAAGGCGATTTCCATCGCCGGCGTCAGCATGGATGTGACGGAGCGTCATCAAGCCGAGGAGACGTTGCGCAAGACGGAGAAACTTGCTGCTGCGGGAAGGCTGGCAGCAACCGTTGCGCACGAGATCAACAATCCGCTGGAATCGATCGTCAATCTTGTCTACCTGTGCCGGCATACCCCAGGCCTGCCCGACGAAGCCGCCGGCTTTCTGGAGACAGCGGACGCGGAACTCTCCCGCATCGCACAGATCGTGCGTCAGACCCTGGGCTTCTATCGCGAGTCCGTCGATCCCCGGAACTGCGATATCTGCAAGATCGTCGCCGAGACACTGGAGGTCTACCGTCCGCGTATCGTTGCGCATTCGCTGGAGTGCGATGCGGATCTCGAAACCGGCATCTTCGCCTATGTGATCCCGGGCGAACTGAAGCAGGTGGTTGCCAACCTCATCGCCAACGCGGTCGACGCGACGGAGCCCGAAGGCAATATCCACATCTCGGTCAAGCGAGTCGACGAGACAGTCTCCATCGCGGTTGCCGACACCGGATCGGGGATCGACGACGCACATCTCACCCATGTTTTCGAGCCGTTCTTCACCACCAAGACCGACGTCGGCACGGGACTTGGACTATGGGTCACCAAGGGGATCGTGGATAAACAAGGCGGCACCATCACGGTCGCAAGCTCGACCGGTCCCGCGGCTCACGGAACCACCGTTACTGTGACACTGCCGCTGGTTGAGAAGGACTCAATTGCTCAAAAAAAAGCCGCCCCTCAAACATCGAGGGGCGGTGAGCGAGTAGGGTAACGACGCAACCTTATTTCACCGTCAG
>DASWCA010000143.1:0-5956 GCA_036390355.1 Acidobacteriaceae bacterium | reverse complement strand
AAGCCAGGCACGGCGACCTGATCGCGGGTAACGCCGGCCTCGGAACCACCAGCTACGCCAAAGCAATGCAGACGCAGGCCGTCAGCGTGCAAGTGGATAAAGAAGCGGCTGGGCTCGTGCAGTCACGCGAGCAGGCGCTTGCGACCTTGCGCGAGGAGCACGCAGTTGGAGTTGTCGTCGCTCTCCGCGGAGAGGTCATCTGGGCGGACATCTTTTCCGATCCCGGCTTGCTCGCGCAGTACTGGACGAAGCTCGTCCGCTCCTACGCGGCGGAGGGGCTGAGCAGCAGCGGAGCGCACGGCACGGCAAGCATCGCCGATGCGCAACGCTTCCTCGATACACCCACGCATGGTGTAGAAGATTCGCAGGGAGAGGTGGGAGTGTATCGTTGCCGCGAAGTGAAATCCGGCGGGACAGACCTCTTCACGCTCGAAGCTCTGCTGCCGGGCACGGGATACGACGTCCACATAAGCAGATTGAAACTCCGAGGGCCCAACGTCGTGGGCTTTGTTCCACAGCTTCGGTAGAGTACTCCAGCCGGGCCGCCCGGCCGTCCACAGGGACCTGCCGGGCGCACCTGCATCCGGCAGTCTAGAAGATGACCTTCAGCGCGAACTGCGTCTGCCGGGCTGTAGTCGCGGTCGCCGTCAACGCACCGGCTGCACTGATCGCTGGCCCCGCGAACACCCCGGGATTCGGATTAGCTGCAGACGGGATCGGCGCGGACGAGAAGAGCTGCGTCGCCGCCTTCAATGGATTCGCATAATTCGGACGATTGAATATATTGAACAACTCAGCGCGGAACTGGACATTGAAAGCTTCGCCAAACCGCGGAATGCGATTGTTCTTGACCAGCGACATATCCACGTTTTGCAGTCCCGGCCCATTGATGGAGTTGCGCCGCGAGTTGCCGAGGATTGGATTGTAGCTCGCAGTTTCGGTGGGGTAGCTGTAGCAAGCCGAGTTGATGTAATGAACCCTGTTCTGCTTGTTGATGGGATTGCAACCCGCTACGCGATTCGGAAAGTCGAACGTGTCGGAGCTGCGCAGGCCCAGCGGATCGCCGCTGATCAGCGGTGTGATCGGCAATCCGGAGCTCGCCTGAAAGATGCCTCCGTACTGCCAGCCGTCAAGGATCCGCCCCGCCGCGCCAAAAGACTTTGGCGAATCGGGAAGCAGGATCAAATAGTTGAACACGAAGTTCTGGCCGATGTTGAAGTCTGATACGGCGTGCCGGTCATCCTTGGCAAAGAACGGCAGGCTGCTCACCGAGTTCGCGAACGAATCCCCAAATGTTGATGAGGAGTTGTCATCGATCGACTTCGCCCATGTGTACGATGCCTGCATCTGGTAGCGGTGGGAGAGACGCTTCGTGACACCCGCCTGCAATGCGTTGTAGTTGGCGGTGCCAATGGGGAGCATCGCGCTGATCTGCCCAACGTTTGTGTTAAGCCTGGGGTTTGTCGTGGATGCGCTGGTGTTGTTCTGCAGGCTCGGGAACTCGTAGTTTCCGCCGCCAAGGTTCGCAATCGGCTGAACCGTGTTGATGTCGTCTTCACGGTAGGCGAGGTGTACGCCGTGTGAACCCTGGTAGCCGACCTGCACCGTCATATCGGAGAAGAGTTGTTGTTGCGCGTTCAACGCATACTGCTCGACATAGCTGGTCTTCGGAGTTTGAGGCGTGTAGCTGTAGCGGAACGTTGCGGGAGTCAGCAGCGGGTATGCATTCTTCGGAAAAGTGCCCAGCAACGTTCCGGCCGAACTCACACTGCCCGACTGGAAAAATGGCGCGGAGAAAATGCTCAAGCCCTCGAACAGATAGTTCAGCGGCAGAGCATCGTAGATGCCGAAAGCTCCATGCAGGACGGTCTTGTCATTCTTGAAGGGGCTGAATGCGAATCCCACACGCGGCTCAAAGTTGCGCTTTGTTGGATTGGAGAAGTAAGGCGAACCCGTGTTGGGCGTGGCAGCAATGAGCGTGGGTAGATTGGAGAGCCGGCCCGCTGTCTCCGTCGGCACGGTGGCCAGTTCATAGCGAACGCCAATGTTCAACGTCAACTTCTGCGACATCCGGTAGTCATCTGTGACGTAGCCGCTGACGACGGATTGCCGCAAGTCCTTCGGCGAGGTGGTCTGGCCCAGCGGGGCATTGAAGCCCGTAGGCTGATTCTGCAGGAATCCCGCGAAGTTGCCAAAATTGAACTGACCATTGGGATTCGATGTCCCCAGTTGATTGTTCTGCAACCGCTCAAACGCGAAGCCGGTTTTGATGCTGTTCTTGCGATGGCTCCAGTAAACATCGTCATAGACCTGGAACGAGTTGTAGTGGAAGACGAATTCGCCAACCGCATGAAGTCCTCCCGTGAAGTTGCTGATGCCGCCAATGTTAATCAGGCCGACGGGCAGAGTCGGAACGAAGCCCAGGCTCACATCCGAGGTCGGAGCATAGATAGCGCTCAGCGTCGTCGGCGCATCGGAGACCACGCGGCTATATCCGAGATGCAGAGTATTCAGCAACGTGTCGGTAAACGAGTGAGACTCGCTAATCGATGCCATCTGGCGCTTATCGATGTTGCCCGTCAGCTTCTCGTTGAACGGGTCGGGAGCACTGAGCGTTCCGCTGTCCCAGAAATAGGTCGCGGCGATCTGATCCTTCGCCGAAACCTTATGGTCAGCGCGAATCGTAAAGTAGTTCTCGCTGGTTCGGAAAGGATCGGCAAATAGAAACGTGCCGGTATCGCTTGCGCCGGTCGTGTTTGCCGCGGGGAGCGCCGGGCTATTGGGTAGCGGATAAAACGCGATGTAGGGCTGGATCGCTGGGTTGATCGCGACCTGCGTATGGCTTGCGCATGGGTTGCCTCCAGCGGCCACGCACATATTGCCTGCCCGTGCATCCGGAGAGGGCACCGTACTGCTCGCGTTGGTGCTGTTGAACCAGCGCAGGCCTTCATAATCGCCGAAGAGGAAAGTCCGCTCCTTGACGACCGGGCCGCCCAGCGACGCTCCGAACTGATTGCGCCGCAAGGGTGCAACGACGCCAACAGAATCGAACTCATTGCGCGCATCCAGCGCGCTGTTGCGGAAGAACTCGTACACATCGCCGTGCAAGCTGTTGCCGCCGGTTCGCGTAACCGCGTTGACGACTCCGCCTGCTGTCTTGCCATAGTCCGCGGTGCCGTTTCCGGTGACCACCGAAAATTCCTGAATTGCATCGACTCCGAGGTTGCTGCCGATAACGCCACCCGGACCGCCGTTCGAATAATCGTTGATGCTGATTCCGTCGATTCGGTAATTATTCATCTGCGGGCGCGCGCCGCTTACCGTCAGTTGATTCCAACACCGCGATTCGCGCGCTGGTTGCTCACCGAGACCACCGACTGGGTGCGGACAGCACTCACGCCCGGTTGCAGGTTGGCCAGAGATGCCCAGTCGCGGCCGTTGAGCGGCAGCTCGACAATCGTCTTCTGGTCCACCACCGGCATCGTGACCGCGCTGATTAAGTCGACCGCCGGCGCCGCGGTCGTAACGGAAATCTTCTCCGTCGCGGTGCCTACTTTCAGCGAAAAGTTCACCGCCTGTTGTTCGCCGACATTGAGCGGAACACTCGCGACGACCTCCTTGCCGAATCCTGCGGCTGTTACCGCCATATCGTAGTTGCCGGCCGGTAGATTCGGAATCGTGAATAGTCCGCTCTCGTTCGACTTCACCGAAGTGGAGATGTTGGTGTCGAGATTGGTCGCTATCACCTCGGCGCCTACGACAACTGCCCCGGTAGGATCAGCGACACGTCCGGAGAGTGTGCCGGTAGAGACCTGGGAATGCAACGCTCGCCCAGCACCAACCAACAGGAACAAGACCAAGATGCGAGATATTGTGATATGTTTTGCGAAATTCAACATGGGTGGACCCTCTCATACTGACCGTTCGGCCAGTTCGTTCGGAAGTCCTGCATCGATCTTGCTCTATTGTGCGAACGGTGCATGCAACAAGGAGACTCTGGATGATACTCCGGCGCAATGCGATAGCGGGCTCTGGATTGAGCTACGGCGAACTGCACTCCCACTGTTGCGAAATCTTTGGACCCTCAACATTTAGAATTCTGCGAATGAAGTATGCCTGAACCAAACATAAAAAAGCCTTCACGCGCGGAATTCGCCAACATCACACGATGCAATGAACCCAAGTGGTTCGCCAATTAACCGCGCACAGGTCGGACCGCACCCTCTCAAACTGCCGCATCCGGTAGCCCTGGCATGTGGTCTCCCGGAGCACGATCCGCGCATCATTCGCGCCCATGGGTAATTCACTCGGGTATGATGGCCTACACAGGAATGCTACATGGATCCTTAATCATTCCGCGGACCACACCACAATGGCGCTAGACGAATCGACGATCGAAACTCTCTCCGGTATAACCACCGCGACGCTCACAACCATCCTCCTCAGAAAAGGTCTCCGCAATGTCTGGCTGCGCGGCACCAAGCCGCTCGCTCCCGGACAGAAGCGCATTGTCGGCCCGGCCTTCACCTTGCGATTCGTTCCGGTCCGCGAAGATCTCGCCACGCCCGAATCCTGGAGTTCCCCCATCTCCACGCGTGCCGCAATCGAAGCCATGCCGCCCGGCTCCATCGCTGTCGTCGATGCCATGGGCGTCACGGACGCCGGCATCTTCGGCGATATCCTCTGCGAGCGTATGAGGGTGCGCAACATCGCCGGCCTGGTCACCGACGGAGTCATCCGCGACTCCGCCGGCATTCTCCGCACTGGATTGCCGGTATGGTGCAGTGGCGCCGCATCGCCGGCCTCGATTGCCTGCCTCATGTTCGTCGCCTGGCAACAGCCAATCGGTTGCGGCGGCGTCGCGGTGTTTCCTGACGATGTGATCGTCTGCGATGACGATGGCGCCGTCGTCATTCCGCATGCGATGCTTGACGACGTCGTGGAAGCGGCGGTGGAGCAGGAGCGCTTCGAATCCTGGATCGTCGGCGAAGTCAGAGCGGGCGTCGCGCTGCCCGGGCTCTATCCGCCCAACGCCGAAACCAAGGCACGGTACGAGCTATATCGCAAGACGCAGAACTGAAGCCGCAACCATGGGCGCAAAACGCAGCTGAGGGAAAACATTGTCGCCAACTCGTTACAGCGCGCCGGCCATCTTCCCCATCAGCGCTCACCCTCTGCTCTATCGCAAGATCGCCTGGCGCATCATGCCGATCCTGCTCATCGCCTACATCATTGCCTACATCGATCGCGTGAACGTCGGCTTCGCCAAATTGCAAATGATCGGCGACCTCAAATTCAGCGACAGCGTCTACGGCCTCGGCGCTGGCATTTTCTTCCTCGGATACTTCCTCTTCGAAGTCCCCAGCAACATCATCCTCCACAGGGTCGGCGCTCGCGTCTGGATCTGCCGCGTGCTCGTTACCTGGGGCATCATCTCGGGCTGCACAGCCCTCGTCCGCACTCCCTGGGAGTTTTACACCGTCCGCTGCCTTCTCGGCATCGCGGAATCCGGATACTTTCCCGGCATGATTCTCTACCTCACCTACTGGTTCCCATCGCATCGCCGCGCCCACATGGTGGCCATTTTGCTTGCCGGAAGCGCGCTCTCAGGAATCGTCGGCGGCCCCATCTCCGGCTACATCATGCACTATCTCGCCGGCATACTGCATCTGGCCGGATGGCAATGGCTCTTCATCCTAGAAGCCTTTCCGGCCGTTATCTTCGGCATCGTTATCCTCTTCCGTCTCGATGACCGCGTCGTTGACGCAAGCTGGCTTTCCGCTGAAGAAAAATCCGTGGTCGCGGCCGAGATCACCGGGGAAGCAGGAGTCAAGACCCACCAGACCGTCCTCTCCGTCTTCATCAGTCCGCGTATATGGCTGATGGGCGCAATCTATTTTGGCATCGAGATGGGATCGTACGCCGTCGGATTCTGGCTGCCCACCATCATCCACCA
>DASWCA010000142.1:0-2883 GCA_036390355.1 Acidobacteriaceae bacterium | reverse complement strand
AACGAACACGAAAGAACATCGGCTATTTGTGCTCGACCGGGCCGCATCGACGTTGAAGCAGATCCCAAATAACAGTAAACGTCCGATGAACCCCTCTTCCAATGACGTTCGCCAAGCCCCATAGTGGTTCCATGACAAGATCTGCTGTGGCAAGGAAGCTGGGGTCAAGAAGCGAGGATTGGCGCGCGCGGATCGCGGCGCAAAGGCAGAGCGGCGTATCGGTTAAGCAGTTTTGCGCGCAACAAGGGCTCACCGAGCAGTCCTTCTATTATTGGCGGAAGCGGCTGCAAACACCGGCGCCGATGCGGTTTGCCTTGGTGGAGGCAGAGCCCCGGCGGGGACCGGCGGAGCACGCAGCTTTGGAGCTGGTGCTGACAACTGGCGAACGGCTCCGGATCGGCGCCGGTGTGGATGCCACGACGTTGCAGCAAGTGCTGGAGGCGTTGCGCGCATGATCCATTTGCCAGCCAGCGTGCGGGTATACCTGTGCTTGACGGCTTGCGACATGCGTAAGAGCTTCGACGGGCTGCACCAGTTGGTCCGGGATCACCTGGCACTGGATGCGTTCGCGGGGCATCTGTTCGTGTTCACCAGCCGGCGGCGCGACCGCCTCAAGATTCTGTACTGGGATCGCGACGGATTTGCAGTGTGGAGCAAACGTTTGGAGGAAGGCACCTACGCGATGCCCCTGGCGGACAACGCCGGCGAACACCGGCGGGAGATCACGGCACAGGAACTGGGCGCGCTGCTGAGCGGAATCGACCTCAGCCAGGCCAGGCGGCGCAAGCGATATCAGCGTCTCGCCAGTCCCGCATAAAACATTTCTAAATTCGTTCGTTTTTTGCTTGTCGGATCGTGAGTAAGTGAGTAGACTGATAGAGAACTTACTCACGTGGCGATCGACATCGAACATCTCCCGGACGATCCCAAGATCTTGCAGAAGATGGTGCAGGATCTGACGGCGCAACTGGATCGCGAGAGCGCCGAACGCCACAAAGTCGAGACCATCCTGCGTGAGTTGCTCGAAGCCCGCCGCAACCGCAAAAGTGAACAGTTATCGGCGGATCAACTGGCGCTGTTCGCGGCCATCTGGGAGGCCAGCCAGAAAACCGAAGCCACGCAACCTGATGAGGAGCCGAAAGACCAGGATAACGATCCCAAGCCAGGATTAGATGCCTCCAAGAAGAAGCAGAAGAATGGCGGCGGCCGGCAGTCGCTGTCCCCGCATCTCAAGCGGGAACGGATCGTGCACGATTTGCAGGATACGGAAAAGCACTGTGCGGTGTGTGCGCAGGACCTGCGGCCCATCGGCGAAGAGTCGAGCGAGCGCTATGAATACATCCCAGCGCAAGTGATAGTCGTCGAGGATGTCTGCAAGAAGTATGCCTGCGAGTGCACAGTGAAGACTGCCACCAAGCCGCCGCAGCCGATTGAAAAGAGCACCGCTGGCGCCAGTCTGCTGGCCGAGGTGATCGTAGCCAAGACGGCCGACCATGTGCCGTTGAACCGGCAAGAGAAGATCTTCGAGCGGCATGGAGTGGAGATCTCGCGCAAGACCATGGGCGGCTGGATGGGGCAGGTCGCGGATCTGATGATGCCGTTGCATGGGGCCGCCAAGGAAGTGCTGTTCCAGTCCAAGGTCATCGGGACCGACGATACGGGCGTGAAGGTGCTCGACGAGAAACTGCCGTACGCACGCACGGGACGAATCTGGCCGTACCGCGGGGATCAGGAGCATCCGGTGGTGGTTTTCGATTACACCAAGACTCGGGAGCGGGTGGGGCCGGAGAAGTTTCTGGAGGGGTATCGCGGTTATTTACAGGTGGACGCCTATGCCGGCTACGACGCCTTCTTCACAAAGCCGGGGCGCGGGTTGATTGAGGTGGGATGCTGGGGGCATGCCAGACGGTACTATCACAAAGCGTTGGAGTCCGATGTGGGGCGGATGGGACCGGCGTTATGGTTCATCGCGGAACTGTACAAAGTGGAAGATCGCGCGGCGGCGATGACCGCGGCCGAGCGGTTGTGCCTGCGCCAGATCGAGTCCAAGCCGATTCTCGATGAATTGCATGGCTACCTGCAGAAGATCCAGACGGAAGTATTGCCGAAGAGTCCGGAGGGACGCGCGGTGCGCTATACCCTGAAGAACTGGACGGCGCTGACGCGCTACTGCGAAGACGGAGATTTGAGCATCGATAACAACGCGACCGAACGCGATATCCGTGGGGTGGCGGTAGGACGCAACAACTGGATGTTCTTCGGCAGCGACCGGGGCGGCAGGACTGCAGCCATCCTGCGAAGCTTCACTGCATCCTGCCAGCGGGTGGGGGTGGAGCCCTTCGCCTGGTTCAAAGACGTGCTTTCCCGTATTGCCACGCATCCCATCAATCGCATCGCGGAGCTCCTGCCGCACAACTGGAAACCCGCCCTTGCCTGACGGCAAGTCACTCAGGAATTAGCAAACTCCTCAACTCCCGGTGAGCCTGCTCACGGCTCACTGGGAAATCCTCAACTCCTGATGGTCCCGGTCACATCCGGATCACCGAACCCCCTCCAAATTATCTCGCCGATAGCGGCGTCGTCCTCACCTTCCGAGGCATACCCGCTCCGCTTCACTGCCCCCAATCAATCCCCACCAGTCTTGTCGCCGGAGGGGGCTACCCCAAACGATGAAGGCTGGGACCAAGCTGTCAAGGGCGATCCAAATTCTCTCCGTTACCGGATCTGGCCCGAAACCCTGACATGAGTGTCTGAGCTACCGGGTCGGCCCGTTTGGTTTCGGTGATTCTCGGACGTTTACCATAAACGACATCGCGAGGCAGTATGGCGTCCACATTTTGCTTATCCGCCACAGCGGGAAAGGGGGGAACGTAGATCCCCGCG
>DASWCA010000141.1:0-7158 GCA_036390355.1 Acidobacteriaceae bacterium | reverse complement strand
TGGTTCTACTTCCCGGCGGCGTTTGTGATCAAGTCGACGATCGCCTTTCTGCTGCTTCTGTTGCTGATTCCGTTCAGCCGGATTCTGCGGCGGAACGAACTGCGCCGCGAGGTGCTGTTCCTGGCCATTCCGCCGATCGTTTTCTTTGGGGCCGCGATGACATCGAAGCTCGACATCGGCATACGGCACATCATGCCCGCGATGCCGTTTCTGATCGTGCTTGCGGCAGCGGCAGCGGTCAGTTTCGCCAGCCAGTCGCGCGCCTGGGTCTGGGCTGTCTCAATTCTGCTGGCGCTGCATGTGGCTTCGTCGCTGAACGCTTTTCCGAACTACCTGCCTTACTCCAACGAGTTCTTCGGCGGGCCGGGCAGGACGTATCGCGTGCTCTCGGACTCGAACGCAGGCTGGGGCGGAGGGTTGAAAGCACTCCACGCGGATCTGGCGAAGCGGCACATTACGGAGTGCTGGCTAGCCTATTCGGCGCCGCCCGATCCGGCTAACTTTGGGATTCCCTGCAAGCGGCTGCCGACCTTTTTCTCGATGATTTTGGACAGGGGTCAGCAGCAGGCAGTTCCGGAACAGATCCAGGGGCCGGTGTTCGTCAGCTCGGAAGAGACGGCGGGCTCGTTCTGGGGGACCAGCGAGATGAACCCATACGGGGGATTCGTCAAGCTGCAGCCGGACCATGTCATCGGCGGAGAGATTCTCGAGTTCGACGGCCCGTTTGACGTGAACAGGATCGCCGCCGTCAGCCACTATATGGCCGTGAGCAGGCTCATGCGCAGCGGCAAGATCGACGACGCAGTGGCGCAGGCCCGGACGGCGGTAGCGCTCGACCCCGGTTCGCTCCGAGCGCGCGAGCTTCTGGCGAGCGCTTATGCCGCGCATCATCAGCCCAGCGAGGCCACGCAGGAATTTCATACAGCCACGCACCTGTTCGAGGCTGTCTCTCCCGAGTTTGTGAGCATTGTGGCGAAACCGGTGGATCCGCTGGCGCCAAACCAACGGTAAGCGGGCGCAGACACCGCGGCGGCATGTGTAACGTCTACCGCAGCTTGTTTTTCTGCACCGATTTTTCCAGCTGGTTTACCTGCTGGACCTCTTTGAGCTTCTCCATCTGGTTGATGGTTCCTTCCGGTCCGGGATCGCCCGGGTTTCGCGGCCTGCCCGGGATTCCTCCGCCGCCCGCCGCCTTGTGGGTAATGTCATAGCAGTTTTTGGCTGCCTGCTGGTACGCCGTTCCCCAGATGATCTCCTGGTTGGTCATGTCCACGAGGGTGGTGGCGGATTGTTGTGTGGTGACGGTGGTTCCGGCGTTGCCATCCCAATTCTCGACCGTCTGGCAGCCAAGGGTTACCTTCGCACACTAATTGAAGAGCCTGGGAGCGCGCAGCTTATCTATGGTTTGAGGATTGTTGCAGCAGCGGAACTCCACACCTCTGTGAGTGCGAGTTTTACGGACGCGATGAAAAGGATGACCCAGGCGGTGTACCCCAGGGCGAACCACCGATCGAAGCTGCGAGTCACTGTGAAACGGACCAACAGCAGCGCAGCGCCAAGACAGAAGACCGGCCCGAAAAGCCCAACCCAGCCGGTTGCGCCGAACGCGGATTGGAGAAACGGCATGCGGACAGTCGCCCCAGCCAACAGGCTGAGACTGGCGAGAATCATAGCGGCACGGTGGATCTTCGGCTTCTTGCGGTTGAGAATTCCGATCGCAACGAAAGCCGTATAGAGCGCAACCTCGGTAAGCATGACCAGCAGGAATCGGGAATACAGCAGACCGAAGAAGTGGAATTCCGCCGGAGCAACCTGCACGGAGCGGATGGCGACCCACGGTCCTGTGACAGCGATGGTGAGCGCAATGGCTACTGCGGCCCAGCCGAGTTTGAAATGGAGCCGGCGATTGCGCGTGGAAATCAACAGCGACTGCGCGAGGTACAGAACGTACCACGCCGCAATTGCCAGCCCGTGGACCAGGTCGATGTGAACCATAGCCGGATCGATGATCCGACCGCCAGCGGCTCTGCCGCTGGCGACGAACCAGTGGAAACCTACCAGCATGATCACGATGAAGATTACGCCCGAGGCGCTGTAGAACCAACGATCGGTTTTCAAATTCATGCCTGTCGAAGATCTTTCCATGACTGAATTTAGATGACTCAACCGAGAGTACAGCATGGATAGCCTGCGTCGGTCGATTTTCATCCGAGTCGGTGATTGATGGAGCCAGCTGATCCTTTCGTGGGCGACGCCAATGCGGCAGTATGCATGTTGCGGGACGATCGCGCCATAATGCCCTGAAAGTCGGGCGGCCTCAACCGGTCGCTGCAACACTGACCTGAAATTGCCTGCCCTGCGCATTGTTCTCATAGAGGTACGATTCGGCGCTCGCGCGGCCACTCGCTTCACGTTAAACTGGAGGTTGGGGGTCCGGTGAGCGAAACGAAGGCGGTAGTTCTGCTGAGTGGCGGGTTGGACTCGACCACCGTGGCGGCCGTCGCGAAGCAGCAGGGATTCTCGGTGTATGCGCTAAGCCTCGACTACGGCCAGAACCACAAGATCGAGCTGGAGTTCGCGAGCCGGGTCGCGGCGAAGCTGGCGGTCGAGCGGCACGCGATCGTCAAGGTCGACCTGCGCTCATTCGGCGGCTCGGCGCTGATGACGGATCGGCCGGTGCCGAAGCATCGCACCGCGGAGGACATGGGCCACGGCATCCCGGTGACGTATGTGCCGGCGCGCAACACGGTCTTCCTCTCCCTCGCGCTGGCGTTTGCGGAGTCGCTGGGCGCGACCGACATCTTCCTCGGCGTCAACGCGCTCGACTACAGCGGCTATCCCGATTGCAGGCCGGAGTTCATCGAAGCCTTCGAGAAGATGGCGAACCTCGCCACCAAGATGGGGACCGAGGATGGCAAGCGAATCAAGATCCATACGCCGCTGATTTCGCTGACCAAGAAACAGATCGTCGAGCTGGGGCTGAGCCTGGGCGTGGACTACGGCATGACCATCACCTGCTACGACCCGTCCGCGACCGGCGAGGCCTGTGGCGCATGCGACGCCTGCCTGCTCCGCCTGAAAGGGTTCGCGATGGCCGGAGTTGAAGATCCGGCGAGGTATCGCTGATGGCGTATGCGGCCAAAGAGATCTTCTACACGCTTCAGGGCGAAGGTGTGCACACAGGACGCGCGGCGGTGTTCTGCCGGTTCGCAGGGTGCAATCTGTGGAGCGGCCACGAGCGGGACCGCGCCACCGCTGTCTGCCAGTTCTGCGACACGGACTTCGTCGGAACCGATGGCGATGGCGGCGGCAAGTTCTCAACCGCGGACGAGCTTGCCGCGGCGGTTGCAGCGAAGTGGCCACGGACGGATGCGGGGCGAAGATTCGTGGTGTGTACCGGCGGAGAGCCGCTGCTGCAGCTCGATCCGGCGTTGATCAACGCGCTGCACCGGCAGAACTTCACCATCGCGATCGAGACCAATGGAACGATTCCGGTCCCCGCGGGCATCGACTGGGTCTGCGTCAGTCCCAAAGCCAACGCGCAACTCGTGGTGACACGCGGCAATGAGCTGAAGGTCGTCTATCCGCAGGAGACCGAGCCGAACGCGTACGAGCACCTGGCGTTCGAGCACTTCTTCATCCAGCCAAAGGACGGGCCGGATGCAGCGGTGTCACTTCGTGCCGCGATCCGCTACTGCACCGACCACCCAAAGTGGCGGTTGAGCCTGCAGACACACAAGCTGATCGGGATTCGGTGAATGGAAGCGGCAAGCCTAAGCCTGGTAGTGTCTCATATGGAGCTGCGAAGAGATTGCGGGCCTTGGCAAACCGAAGCGCTTCGGGGAAGATAGGAGCCATGCCAGGGCCGATTATCTCTACGGGAAAACCGCTGCTAGAAGCATTGTTTATCGTTTTCGTCGTTTTGTTTTGCTGCGTGTTGATTAGCCCCGAACTCCAATCAATGGTTCTCGGAAGACTGCCGTGGTTTGCGCCTCTCTTTGGCTGGCTGCATGTCCGAAATTCAAACTGAGACACTACCCTAAGCGTCGATGAAGTGGGGCCGGGCCGGCAGCCTGCTTTGATGAAGAACCCTGCTGACGATAATGCCGTTTCGGTCCGGTTTATAGAAGATGACGTGCTTACCCTGCTCAAAACGGCGAAGACGGGGGGCGAGCCTATTGCAGGGTCGCCCGATACCTGGATTTTGAGCAAGCAGGTCAAAGCCATCCAAGAGAAGGGCGAGGTATCGTTCGGCCTGCTCTTCGCCCCAGGCGTCTATCGTATAGAGAAGAATCTCAGCGTAATCGGTTCGTGCCTTCCGAGTCAGCTTCCAGGTGCTCACGCGCTGCGTCTTTCCCCGATCCGGGCGTTTTCCGCAGCCCGTTGGCGAATCAACGCCCGCATCTCAGCGATGACATCGCCTTCATAGATGCCGCTGTCAAAACCCTCCTGGATCGCAACCTTGAGCGCTTCCACCTTGGCCTGGTCTTCGAGCTCGGACTGCTTCAGCGCACGGATTGCCGCCCGCACTACCTCGCTGGCGTTGTCATAGTGGCCACTCTGAACACTCTGCTCAATATAGCTGTCGAGTTCATTGGTCAGGCTTACATTACGGGTAGGCAATGGTTTCCTCCTCATCAAAGTTTCATTCTATTCTATTTTTTGGCAAGCTTTGCCATTAGAAAGTAAGGTGTGGGACACCGGCTCGGCTCCGCGTCCAAAAGGCCCGTGCGGACGTCTGAAAGATGCGGAGGAGCGATGTCATGAGCGCAAACAATGCAGGAGGGCTCGCGCGTTAGGTGCCTAAGGAGCGCCTGACAGATGAGCCGGAGTTATCGGAAGCCGTATTGCGCTGTGACGGGCTACAGCAGCGCAAAAGAAGACAAGCGCAGGGCTGCACGTGGAATGCGTCGCACACAGGATCAATGGTTGCGGAAGCTCGACGATCACGACTCCGCCCTGGTGCCGCATCGCCTGGAATGCACCTGGAACAACGTATGGTGCTGGGATCGCGACGGGAACCAGCAGCTTCAGTCGCCGTCGCCAAACGACCGGGCAGAAGGCTGCGAACAGCCCCGCTGGTACCAGAAGCTACAGCGCAAGTGAACAGGACGGAGCACAGATAACCATCCGGTAGCATGCCCCCCTGAAGGGGGCGGCTTCGTCGAACCGTGCCGAACGCCGGCACCGGAGCGTCCCGTAGCGGCAGGCGGGGCATATGGAATCCGTATCTTATAGCACCAATGGGTGATACCCAATGGTCGTACCTGTACGTACCATTGGGGGTATAGGAAAACTAATCCGTCTTGCTATAGGGCGGATCGTTATTCCCGATTTCACCTGCGCGAAACTCCCGCAGCCAAACCACCAAAGATTCAAAGCACTTCATCCGGAACCAAACATTTTCGTTTGGAGCGAAACGTTTCATTCAGAACCAGGCAATCATTCAGAGCGACTCCAAAGGGAGCGAGTCATGAATGCAGGACGCCAGAAGAGCAAGCGTGGCGTAATTATGGAACGGACCGGGACCTTCGCCGGGAAGGAGCCCGGGGTTCGAAAGCAACAGCACCGGACTTCCGCCGAATGCCAGCCGATAGACGGCGACGACGGCGAGAGCGGGCAGACGACCATTCTGATGGCCCTCATGCTGGGGACATTCCTGCTGGGCTTCGTGGCGCTGGCGGCGGACGTCGCCTCCTTTTATCAGCAGAAGAGGGCCATTCAGGCGGCCGCCGACGCGGCTGCGGTGGCGGCAGCCGAAGAGGCAAGCTACGGCGGCTCAAGCGAGACCGCAGCGGCCGAGTCGATGACCAGGCGGCATGGCTTCAATCCCCACGGGAACAAGCATGCAGCCACGGTTACGCTCCGTACGCCCAGCACAGGCAACTACGCCGGCAACTCCTCCTTTATTGAGGTCGACGTCTCGCAGCCGGTCTCGACCATCTTCCTCGGCGTCTTCAACCGCACGTCGGCCATGACGGTAAGCGCCCGGGCTGTAGCCTCGGCGGGACAGAGCAGCCCCACATGCCTGTGCCTGGAGGGCGCCAGCGGCACGGACCTGACCCTGAACAACGGGTCGACCATCAACATGACCAGCTGCGGCATAACCGTGGACTCGAACGGCAGCAGCGCGGTTCAACTCGGCGGTGGAGCGTACCTTTCGGCCTCTTCGCTCGGCAGCATCTCGACCAATTGGGATAACTCCAGCAACGTCAACAATGGGGCGCAGATCAGTTCCACCACGAAGGTGGTGCAGGGCATCAAGACGGCGTGCCATCCCGCACTGCCGCCGGTCCCCGCCTACAACAGTTCGCTGTGCACCGCCGACCCCTCGACCAACTATGGCGGCGGCAGCGCCTACAGCGTAGGGCCGGGAGCGGCCTTCAGCACGACCCAGTTCGGCGGCCTGGTCTGCTACAACTCGCTCACCGTTGGGTCGAACGGGCAGAAGGTCAACCTGAACCCAGGCATCTACATCATCAAGAGCGGCCAGTTGCACTTCGAGAGCGGGTCCGGCAACTCCTCCAACACCGGCGGCGATGGCGTCTTCTTCTACCTGACCGGGACTGCCAGCCTGGTGATCGACAACGGCGCCAATGCCAACCTGACCGCTCCAACCAGCGGCGATTACAACGGGACCCTGATCTTCCAGGATCCCTCGGACACGCAGCCGATCTCGGTTCAGGGCGGCTCGAAGATGGTCTACAGCGGGACGATCTTCGCTCCATCGTCGAACATAACTCTGGGCAACGGCAGCAACACCTCCATCTCGTCCGACATCGTGGCCAACACGCTGACAGTAAACGGCGGAGGCAAACTGACCAGCGTTCCCGTCGCCAACCTCGGCACGCTGAATATCTCGACTGCAAGGCTTTCGGAGTAAGGCATGAACGTTCCCGCAAATCGCTTGTTCACCGTTCTGGAGCGCGTACGACTCGGAAGGGCACAGGTTCACCCGTGCCGTAAGCTCGGAAGGGCACGGGTTCACCCGTGCCGTAAGCGCCGCCCTATCAATGGGGCTTTAGAGTCTGTGTGACTACGGTCTTTTCCGGTTTTGGATGTAGAAGTGTTGCTGGTTTTGCGTAGTTTTATCGCATGTTGTGGAGCCTGGTGAGGTTGTATGCGATGGTGGCCAGGGTGAACTCGATGGCAACTTTA
>DASWCA010000140.1:0-4845 GCA_036390355.1 Acidobacteriaceae bacterium | reverse complement strand
GCCGACAAGATCTTCGTCAAGATCTCGACCGATCCTGACAATCCCACGGAACACGGCCGTCCCGCCCACGTCGTCGGGGTCGACCCCGAGACCGATATTGCCGTCATCAAGATCGACGCGCCCCAACCTCTGCCCACCGTCAAACTCGGTAATTCCGACGGCGCGCAGGTCGGCGACTGGGTCCTCGCCATCGGCAGCCCCTTCTCCCTGTCGGAAACCGTCACCGCCGGCATCGTCTCCGCCAAGAACCGCGCTATCGACGAGCCCGGTCCCAACGGCACCGCGAACCAGTTCCAGAAGTTCATCCAGACCGACGCCGCCATCAATCCCGGCAACTCGGGCGGTCCGCTAGTCGATATGGTCGGCCAGGTCATCGGCATGAATACCGCAATCTACACCCAGTCCATGGGGTCGCAGGGCGTCGGCTTCGCCATGCCGTCGAACATCATCGCCAACATCTACAACATGCTCATTGGGCCCGAGCACAAAGTCATCCGCGGATCCATCGGCATCAGCTTCCAGGGATCGATATCCTCCGCCGTGGATCGCGTCTACGGATTCGCCAGTGGCGGCGTCCTGGTCAACAACGTCACTCCCAATGGCCCTGCCGCCAAGGGAGGCGTCAAGCCCGGCGACGTCATCGTCGCCATCGACGGCAAGTCCATCAAGGACGGAGATCAGCTCGTCGCGGATATCTCCGCCCGCAAGGTCGGTTCCAATGTTCAGCTTGGACTGCTCCGCAACGGATCGAAAGAGAATGTCACCGTCGGCATCGCCGACCGCGCCAAACTCTTCGCCGACGCAGGCAATCCCACTGACGACCCCGCCACCCCCGTCCAGTCGGACGCAGGTGAAGGTAAGCTCGGCATCACCGTGACCACTCTTCCCGCTAGCCTCATCTCCAAGATGGCCATCAAGGGCGGAGTGATCGTCAACAACGTTCGTCCCGGCTCCTTCGCCGACGAAATCAACCTCACCAAGGGCACCGTCATCACTGCCATCAACCGGCATTCCGTCACCGATGAGGCCTCGTACCGCACCATCGTCTCTGGTCTCAAATCCGGGGACGATGTCGCCTTCGAGGTGCGCGGCACAGGTTCCGGAGCTTCCGCCGGTCCCTCCTACCTGGGAGGCACCCTCCCGTAATCCGGGACGTCTGCCACCTCAACCTCGCAAACAAGAAAGCCCTGCCAAATCACCGGCAGGGCTTTCTTGTTGTCAAAACCAATCGACACTCGCACTTATCGCTGCTACAGTTCCGAAATACTTCAAGCGAGGTCGACCATTGTCAACAGCAGGTCAAACGCCGCCGCCCCAAGTCCAGCTCATGCAAATGTCGATGGGCTACGCCATCCCTTGTCTCCTCAGAGCAGCCGCCCAGTTGTGCCTCGCCGACCATCTCGCCGACGGCCCGAAAACCGCCGAACAACTAGCCGCCCTCACCAACGCCCACGCCCCTCGCTTTACCGCCTCCTGCGCACCCTTGCCTGCAACGGAATATTCAGCGAAGACGAATCCCACCGCTTCTCCCTCACCCCACTAGCCGAACCCCTCCGCTCGAACATCCCCGGCTCCGTCCGCACGTCGATCCTCTCCATCACCGGAGATATCTTCATCACTCCCTGGTCGAAACTCCTCTACTCCGTCCAGACCGGCCAGTCCTGCTTCGATAAGTACTTCGGCGTTCCGTTCTTCGACCACCTCACCAGCAATCCCGAAGAAGCCGCGATGTTCAGCGAACTCCTCATCGGCATCAACAGCCAGGACGCACCTGCCATCACTGCCGCCTACGATTTCTCCTCTTACTCGCATATTGCCGACATCGGCGGAGCCACGGGCCACATCCTGACGACCATCCTCGCCAGCCATCCCGGTCCGCGCGGCACCCTCTTTGATCTCGCGTACAACGAGTCCGCCGCGTTGGAACTCATCCGATCCCGTGGAATGGCCCACCGGGTCACCTTCACCGCCGGCAGCTTCTTCGAGAGCCTCCCAGCCGGGTGCGACCTCTATGTCCTGTCCCACGTCATCCACGACTGGAGCGAGCAGCAGTGCCTCACCATCCTCGCCAACTGCCATCGCGCCATGCCCCCCGCAAGCCGCCTCCTCATCATCGAATCGGTGCTGCCCGACGGCAACGCCTTCCATCCCGGCAAGATGCTCGACATGACGATGCTCGCGCTCACCCCGGGCCAGGAGCGCACTGAGCCCGAGTACCGCGCCCTCCTCGAAAAAGCCCGCTTCAAACTGAATCGGGTCATCCCCACAAATGCCGCCGTCAGCATTGTCGAAGCTATCCCCGTGTGATCCCCGCGAGGGTTGCCCCTAACAGAATCAATAGCTTGCCTTGAGGTTGCGACCCCAGACACCATTCCCAGGCATCCCCAGCCTATGGCCCAAACGGGACATTGCAGCCAGATGAATTCCGGGTATACCCTAGTCAAATCGATCGGGATTCCGGAGGGCATCCCCATCCGTTGAAACTCTCGTCAATATCTTGTGTGAGGTTTATCCCTACGATGCGGCTCGGTCATCTCGTCCTTGTATCTTCGATCGCCCTCTCGTTCGCGATCCCGGCCACCGCCTCGAGCCACAAGCGCCGCCCCACCGCCGCCGTGAAAACCACGGCCGTCAAAGCGACCGCCTCCAAAACCAGTAGCAAAAGTAAGAGCAAGACGAGCAGCAAGCGCGCCGCCAAGCCGCAAATCCGGGGCCAACGAGGCATCGACGACGCACGCGCCACCCAGATTCAGGGCGCCCTCATTAAGGCCGGCTATCTCTCCGGCGAGCCCAGCGGACACTGGGACGCCCAGTCAGAGGCCGCGATGCAAAAACTGCAGGCCGCAAACGGCTGGCAGACCAAGCTCGTCCCCGACTCCCGCGCGCTCATTAAGCTGGGCCTCGGACCCGCCACCGATTCAGTCGCCAACGCCGCAACACCAGAACCCGCTAACGCCCAATAACTCCCGACTCGATGTTCTTGCGAAGGAAGACCGTTGCCTGCGGGTTGTCGTTATAGCGCTCGCACGGAACATACCCACGTCTCCGGTAGAGAGCAAGGGCCGCCTTTAGATCGTCGTAGCTGTCCAGATAGATCCAACTCAGACCCTCGCTGCGGGCAAAATCCTCTTGCGCATCCAAGAGTTTGTCCGCAATGCGAAGCCCTCGGGCCTCAGGCTGCACATAGAGACGCTTGCACTCCCCAGTGAGCGGAATTGAGCTGAGTTTTTTCAACACGACACACCCAACGGCCTTCTCTCCCAGATAAGCGAGCCACACGCCGGAAGAGGGCGCATCGATGATCTTCTGGACCGCTGCGGGAGTGTCCCGCTGGACAACGTTGACCGCCTCGTAATACTCCTCCAACAATCGAATCGCGTCCTCGCTGGATTTGGACAAGCGAACAATTCGAACCGGGCGCTCTTCAGGCTCGCTCAGGATCGAGCGAATCCTGGAAAGCGAATCGAGCAGGGCATCGCGGTCCGTTGCATTGACGGTCGCGAGCAGGCCCTTGATCTGCAATGCCGATTGTTCGTTCAGCCGGGCTACCGCAGTCTCTCCCGACGGCGAGAGAGAAAGCAGCTTCTCCCGGCCATCCTGCCTGGATGACGTCTGGCGCACCAGCTTTCGCTTGCTTAACAATGCAAGGCTTCGACTGACGTATCCGGCGTTCAGGCCAAGCGTATTGCGCAGGAACGAAGCAGTCAGTCCGGGACTGGCTCCGATCTCATACAGAATGCGAGCTTCTGTCAGCGAAAAGTCGCCATCGAGGTGCCGCTTCCGCAACAGGCCGAGCCGTGCCGTGTAGAAGCGATTGAACTCCCGCACCGCAGCGATATGTTTCTCTTCCTCACGATTGCCGACTGCCATGGGAAAGAGTCTATACAACGATAGTTGCTAAAAGCAACTATCTATGCCACCAGCCGCCCCGCCGCGGGCTTCTTCTTCCTGTTCGCTGCCGAATTGTCGGTTCGCAAACCCGCCAGCGCGACCCGCAAACGTACCACCGCCGACGAGTGGATTTGCGAGACCCGCGACTCCACCACCCCAAGCGTCAGTCCGATCTCCTTCATCGTCAGCTCTTCGTAGTAGTAGAGCGTCAGCACCATCCGCTCCTTCTCTGGAAGCTCCTCGATCGCGTCCGCCAGGCGCTGCTTCATCTCGCCCTGAAGGCACCGGAACAGCGGATCCTCATCGGGCGACCCAGGAAGATACGCCAGTTCCTCGTCCCCCGAGTCCTCAGTCCGTTCCATGTGTAGGCTGCCAATCTCGAGCCCCTTCAACTCGCCCAGCAGAAGCTGATACTCGTTCAATCCCAGGTTCATCTCCCGGGCAATCTCCTGCTCCGCCGGCGCCCGTCCCAGCCGCTGCGTCACCGAGCGGATCGCCTCTTCCACGGCCCTGCCCTTACGCCGCAACTCCCGCGGACTCCAGTCCAGCGTTCGCAGCGAGTCCAGAATCGCCCCGCGAATGCGGAACTGTGCATAACTTTTGAACTGCACCTCTTTGGTGTGATCGAACTTCGAAAACGCGTCGATCAGTCCCACCACGCCGGCCGAAACCAGATCGTCCAGCTCGACATGCTGGGGAAGCCGCTCATGAATGCGCCGCGCCAGATATCGAACCGTAGGAAGATGCTCCAACAAAAGCCGATCGCGGTCCGGCATCGAGCCCGTCTCCGCTCCGCTCGCGTCCTCCGCTGCCGCCCCGGCGAAAAATGACATATGCGCCACCTCCGCGAGATCGCCGGTTCCAGGCCTTCCCCCGCTCAACCTTCCTTGCGTCCCAAGCGCATGACTCGCCATAATTTCCTGTCTCCAGTGCCAAGAGGCCGCGAAAATCGCG
>DASWCA010000139.1:0-3750 GCA_036390355.1 Acidobacteriaceae bacterium | reverse complement strand
GGAGAAGACGAAAAAGGTGAAGGCACCGGCAAAACCCAAGGCGGCAGCAGGGACGGTGAAGAAGACGGCGGCAAAGAAGCAGACAGTGGCCGAAAAAGTGGTCGCGACTACTCCAAGCCACGCAGAGATCGCGCGGCTTGCTCAGCAATATTGGGCAGAGCGGGGTTGGCAGGATGGCCAGGCTGAGCAGGACTGGCTGCGTGCCGAACGCGAGCTGATGCAGATGGCTTCGTAGTTACGTTGATTTAGAAGGACTTGCAGGGCCAGCGGGCCTCGGCCGAGAGATCGGCGGGGCCCTTTGGTCTTGGCGGGCTTCTTTGCGACGCTTCGCAGGAGGAGTCGATGGCGGCGGGTGGCGTGAAGCGGATGCTCGGTATGGTGGTTGCGGGGCTGATTGGGGCGCTCGCGGTACTGTACGTCGGCGACTGGGTAGTCTGGCGCGCCCGAGCCGCAATGGGCGGTGGGATGGGTAAGGTCTCGGTGGGGACCTTGATTGTGACTCCGCTGAAGGGGAACAAGGAAGAGTACGACTGGGGCGGGACCGCGGATGTGGATTGCAGCCGGTCGATCTTTCCGCAGGCCGGGAGCGGGGCTTGCTGGTGGCTAAGACGGCATAACGTCATTTATGAGCGATAAGAGGCAGGTGAAGCCCTCCGGTATGTGTATGTCCTTGAACGGTTGCCGGATCCGCCAATCTGCCATATACTGATGTATATGCCAGGTTTGTGAGGAGGCATCATGCAGCGCACGGCGAAGGTTTTCATGAATAACCGCAGTCAGGCGGTCCGGCTTCCGAAGGAGTTTCAATTTACGACTTCGGAGGTGTTTATCCGGAAGCAGGGGGACGACGTGATCCTCTCTGCGCGTCCGACGGACTGGTCTGCGTATCTGGCCTCGGGACCTGTCGCGTCGGAGGAGTTCATGGGGGGGATTGAGGATCTTCCGGTGCAGGAACGTGAACTCTGATGGCTGTGTATATGCTCGATACGGATATTTCTTCGTACGTGATGAAGCGATCGCATGACTCCGTTCTGAGGCGGCTGGTCAAGGTTCCGGTAGCTGACGTTTCGATCTCCGCGATCACAAAATCCGAATTGATGTACGGGGTGGAAGTATCGCCACGGCGGCAGCAGGACCAGGCTGCGCTGGACGCGTACCTGCGCAACGTCGAGACGCTGGAGTATCCCGGCGAGGCAGCGCTGCACTACGGGCAGATACGCGCTGCGCTGAAGCAAAGCGGAACTATGATTGGTGCGAATGATTTGTTCATCGCGGCGCATGCGCGGTGCCTCGGGCTCACGCTGGTGACCAACAACACGCGGGAGTTCGGGCGGGTGAAGGGGCTCGTCATCGAGAACTGGGCTACCGAATCGTGATGAGTTGCGTCTCGTAGGGTTTCAGGTCGAGCTTGAGGATGACTCCGCCTTTGTTGGCTTTTGAAGCCACGGGGGAGACGGTGCCGGTGGCAGGATCCCAGGACTCAGCCAGCTTGCCTTCGGCCTTCAGGGTGACGGTGCGGGTGGCCGGCTGGGGGCCTTCGTTGAAGAAGAAGTAGACGTTGGCATCCTTGAGGCGGCGAGTGAGGATGCGAATGGCGGTGTCGGGCGTGTCGAGCGCGACTTCGCGGGTGGGGATGACCTTGTTGAGAGCGGTTTCGATGGCTGCCGGGACGATCTGCGGGCCGGGGGCCGAGGTGGGCGCTTGCGCAAGCGGAGTGGGCGTGGCGGGAAGCTGGGCAGAGGTTTCGACGGTGGCGAAGGCGAAGGCGGCGGGGGTGGCGGCATGGGCATCGAGGATCGTCTTGCTGCAGATGAGCGTTGGGGTGCGGCCGAGGAAGAGGACCTTGCCACCGCCTTTGGCCAGGGCGCGGAGGCGGTCGAGTTCAGCCTGGGAGAGGACGGAGGCGGAGGGAATGATCACGGTGCGGTAGGCGTTGCCGCTCATGGTTTCGAGGGTGCCCCGGAGCGTCCCAGCCCCAGCTTTGAGGTCGGTGGCGAGGGCGTCCTGGTTGATGATGTCGAAGTCGATCTGGCGTTCGGAGAGCATCTGCTCGGTGGCGACGAAAGCAGTGTCGGAGTCGCGGTCACCTATCCACATGGAGCTGGAGGGGAGGTAGAGCGCGACCGAAGCGGCGGGGCGGCCCATGCTGAGGACGTAGCCGACACGGCGAACGTACTCCATGAGGGCGGGCCAGCCGGGGTCGCGCATGACGGCGGAGGGGCCTCCACGACGGACGGGCGGTGCAGCGGCTCCAGCTGGAGGTGCGGTGGTGAGAGTGGGCGCGGGCGGATCGCCTCCGGGACGGGTGGCGGAGTAGAACATCGTCTCCATGATGTTGATGCCGCGGACGAGCTGCTCATTGAGGATGTAACGCGCCATGGTGACATCGGGGGCAGGGCGGTAGGCGGCAAAGCTTTCCGTGAAGGCGCGCGGATGCCCGTAGAGGTGGGCGGCGCTGGAGGCGAGGCGCGGGTAGTCGGATACGGTGTCGGTCCAGATCTGGTGCCAGATGGCGTCGATGCCGGGCTCTTCGACGTACTTCATGTCGCGGATGAAATCGCCCTCGGAACGCGTGAGGTCCATCTCCATCTCTTCGTGGTTGAGGTGGACCTGGTAGGCGACTCTATGGGCGGCGCACCAGACTCCCTGCGGCTTGAAGAAGCCGTCACGGAACATCTGGGAGAAGACGTCGTAGTAGTCGCCCTTGGCTCGGAGTTCTTTGTCCGTGAGCTTCGCAGGGGCAGGTGGTGGGGGCGGGGCGGTAGCGCCTGGGGTTGCGGGTCTCGGACGGCCTCCGCCCTGGGACGCCAGAATCGCAGCGAGATACGGGCGCACGTCGTAACCCTTCTGCTGCTGGAAGGTGTCGAAGAAGGCGGGGGTCCAGGGGAGGCCTGCGATAGAGTAGTCGGGCTCGTCGCCGCGGAAGCCGAGGATGGTTGAGCCGAAGAGCTCGGGCATGGCCTTGTAGTAGCCGTTGTGGGTGGCCTCGAGATAGGCAGCGGTGGCCTCGGGGTTCATGTAATCCTCGAGCGGCTGGGTGGAATCCTTCTGGTGGGTGGGGTTGGTGTCGCTCTTGGTGGGCGAGGTGCGGAAGACGTGGGTGACGAGGAGGACGGCCCAGTCGCCTTTGTCCGCGGGCGCGGTCCAGTCGATAGAACCGGCGGAGATGGGCACGTCGACATGTTCACCGGTGGAGCTGGTAGCGGTTGAGGCAACGGTATCTGGACCAATGGCCTGCTTCAGCGATGCGCCGGATGCGACGGGCAGCCGCTGGCTGATGGTGAGGGCCTGCATGCTCAGCTTGCTGTTGGCGAATTTGCCTCCCGCGAAACCGCTGGGGTAGCCGATGTCGTCGACGATCCAGACCTTCATATCGCGCTTTTTGGCTTCGAGCGCGAACTGCTTGAAGAAGGCGAAGTATTCGGGCGTAAGGTAAGTGGTGGTCATGCCGCCGCCGGCCTGCGCGGTGACTGCGTGGAAGCCGAGGCTCTTCATGGTGTCGAGGTCTTTGGAGAGGCTCTCGATGGTGACGGGGCCATTCATGCCGAAGTAGGGTTCGGGGCCGTACTCGGACGGCGGGTTGACCCAGACCTTTTGCACCTCTGCGGCGGTGGGCATCTGGATCTTTTGCCAGGGGTGCTCAGGGACGGATTGTGCGAAGGCGGGAACGGCGAGCAGCGCTGCGGTTGCGAGGATGCTGGCTTTGAGTGCCGCTACGGGCGAAATGCGGGGGTTCTTCACTGCGTTCAG
>DASWCA010000138.1:0-2031 GCA_036390355.1 Acidobacteriaceae bacterium | reverse complement strand
AGCCGACAGTTTGGCAGGTCCAAGCACGGTGGCGGTGCGGCCATCCACTTTAACGTTGGCGCCCATGCGCACCAGTTCCTGCACATGCATGAAGCGGTTCTCGAAGATGTTTTCGGTGACCGTCGTCGTGCCTTCGGCCTGGGTTGCGAGCGCCATGTACTGCGCCTGCATGTCGGTGGGGAAGCCTGGATACTCCTCGGTGGAGATATCCGCCGCTTTCAGGCTGCCTCCGCTTCGAACGCGCACGTTTTCCTTGCCGATTTCGATGCGGACGCCGCACTCTTCCAGCTTGGCGATGAGCGCGCCGAGATGCTTCGGGTTGCAGCAGTCGACGTTCAGATCGCCGCCTGTGATCGCGCCGGCGAGCAGAAATGTTCCTGCCTCGATGCGGTCCGGATTGATGCGATAGCGCGCGCCGTGGAGTTTTGCGACGCCTTTTACTTTGATCGTCGACGTGCCTGCGCCCTCGATCTTCGCGCCCATGGCAATCAGCAGCGCGGCCAGGTCGTCGACCTCGGGCTCGCGTGCGCAGTTTTCGAACACAGTCTCGCCGTCGGCGAGCGTCGCCGCCATCAGCAGGTCCTCGGTGCCGGTCACCGTGATCTTGTCGAAGACGATGTGCGCGCCCTTAAGCCTGTCCGTCTTCGCTTCGAGATAGCCGTGATCCTGCGTGATAGTGGCGCCCATGGCTTCGAGCCCCTTGATATGCAGGTCGATCGGGCGACCGCCGATGGCGCATCCGCCGGGCATGGCGACGCGGGCAATTCCAGTACGCGCGATCAGCGGGCCAAGCACCAGCGAGCTCGCGCGCATGGTCTTGACAATCTCGTACTTCGCGACCGGATCGGAGAGGATGCCGCACTTGATCCGCGTGCGATGCTGCGCGCGGCCGTAGCCGAGTTCGACTTCGGCGCCCATGGAGGTCAGCAGGCGGCGCTCGGTCTCGATGTCGCGGACCTGGGGAATATTTTCGAGGACCACTTCGCCTTCGGTGAGAATGGCGGCGGCCATGCACGGCAGTGCCGAGTTCTTTGCGCCGGAGACCTTGATCGAGCCAAGCAGCGGGTTTCCGCCGCGTACTACAAACTTATCCATCTCTCCAGTTTACGGGCATTTCCAGTGGGAAAGCCGTAGCTTGCGTGGTACGGCGGCGCTGTCTTGCGATAAAGTGGTGCGATGCATGGTCGACCACAGGAACCCGAAGCGGCTAGTTATTTCTGGAAGTACATCGACAAAGTCGAAGGCGACGATCCGATCGCGGCGCTCGAGCGGCAGCTTCCGGAGGCCGCGGCGCTCTTCGCGGGCGTCTCGGAGGAACGGTCTCTGTTCCGTTATGCGCCGGACAAGTGGAGCATCCGCCAGTCTCTGAGTCACGTCACCGACACGGAGCGGGCGTTCACGTTTCGCGCGCTGTGGTTTGGACGCGGGTTTACCGGAGCGCTGGACAGCTACGACCAGAACATTGCCGTGGCCGGCGCGGAGGCGGACCGCATAAGCTGGGCCGCGCACGTGGAGGAGTTTCGCCAGGTGCGTTTGGCGACCGTCTCGTTGTTCCGCAATATGCCGGACGAGGCGTGGCTGCGCACGGGGATTGCGAGCGGGAACCTGGTGTCGGTGCGCGCGCTGGCATTTATCTGCGCGGGGCACACGACGCATCATCAGGAGCTGTTTCGGGAGCGCTACCTGGCGTGACGGCGCCTATCTGCGGCGATAGACGTCGTAATTGCCGAGGGTGCGGTAGGGAGCGAAGTCCTGCCGCAGAAGGCCCACGGTCTCCGGGAGATCGGGCATGGGCGGCGCAGCGAGTTGGAGATTCCGGCTGACAACCACCCAGCGGATATTGTGCGCGAGCGCCCGGTCGAGGACCTGATGAGGTGAGTAGGGATCGGTGGCCGGGTCGAAGAGCAGGACCGGGAACTGCGGAGTTCTGCCCGTGGCGAAGTAGAACGGATTCTCGCCGGGGATGAGAAGGACTCCATCGCCTGCGGGAATCTCGGCGCTGGCGAAGCGGATGAGTTCTTCGAATCCGGG
>DASWCA010000137.1:0-1860 GCA_036390355.1 Acidobacteriaceae bacterium | reverse complement strand
CGGCTTTGACGTTGGCGGCGGCACCGGCGATTTCATCATCTGCCCGGCGAACATCCGGCCGCCGCTTTAACAGGTCCGATGGCAATCCGACCGGAACCTCGGGCGGAACCACTGGCACTGGGGCGGACGTTTCCAATTCGTTCTCCAAGGCTGCGGGCTCCTGACCGAGAAGCACGCTAATGCGGTGAATCGAAGCCGCAATGGCGCTTCGCAGCGACGGGACCACAGCGTTCGTGGTCTCGAGTTCTGCAACTGCGCGCGAGACATCGAGCTGAGTCGCTAACCCAGCCGCCACTCTGGTTTGCGTAAGGTGGACGGTATCTTGCTGTGTCCGAATATTTTTCTCGGCTATCTCGAGCCGCAGTTGAAAGCCGCGAAGATCGGCGTAACTCCTTGCGACTTCCCCTAGCAGGACGAGGAGAACATCGCGCCGGTTCTCTTCGGCAGAGCGGACATTGGCGCTCGCAGCCTTCACCTCATTGCGGATCCGACCGAAGACGTCGATCTCCCAAGCGGAGTCGAATCCTACCTGGAAATTGTTGAGTTCGACCGGGTGGAAAGTGGGAGCGTTTACGCCAGGATTGAAAGCAGCAACCCTCTCGCGCAGACGCTCTGCGCTGGTTGTCACACCCACGGACGGGTAGAAGGCGGACTTCGCGACTCCTCGTGCTGCGCGCGCTTCGTCGACACGCGCTGCGGCCAGCCGTAAGTCCAAGTTGTTGGCTACGGCGCGGCGGATCAGCCGCGTCAGCCCTTCGTCATGGAAGGAATTCCACCACTCCGCAGCGGGCTTCTCCGTGGACACGCCGCGAATCGACGTGGCCGCCCAGGTTTTTGTGGATTCCTCGGTCTGTGCCTTGACGTTCGGTCCGCAGACCGAGATCAACCCGCATAGAAATAGGACTGATCTAACGGCTAGTGCCTTTCGCTGCGCCTTCACTGGCTTGCTCCTGAGTTCGCCGAGCTCTTGGAACTCAAGCGGATTGCCGATCCGTCGATATAGACATCCATCTGCTGACCGACATAGACCGAAGGCCCACCATCCCGAATGCGATAGATCACCTGTAGAACGCGAGTGTCTACGCGCTCCGTGCTGTCGCCCGTCAGCGATTTCTTAGGGATCACATAAGGCTCGAAGCGGACGAACTCCAGGGGAATTCTTATAGAACCGTTTCCACGAGGAGACGCCGCCGCCGGTGCTCCGCCCGGCACACGCCAGGCATCGTGCTCATCTACATCCACACGGACATTCAGAGGAGTGACACTTCCGAGAATCATGAGAGGCTCGCTGAGCGGGCCACATTGCGCATATTGGCCCAACCGCACTTTGTTCTGCAGAATGACGCCCGCGATCGGCGCTTGCATGGTCAGACGATCAATATTGGTCTCAACCATCTTGACCTGAGCTTCCGCCTGAGCGACTTCCGATTTCGCGACGGCAATGTCGGGAGCCCATGCGCCCGCCTTTAGTAACCCCAACTGGGCTTCCACCTCGGCCAACCGCGCCTGCGCCGCTTTGTAGGCAAGTCTCCTGCGCTGAACGTCCTCGTCACGAACCGCCCGTTTGTCGGTAACGCTTTCGATCAATCGTACTTGCACCTCGGCGTCCGCCAAATTCGCCTGTGCCTCACGTACGCGTTCTTCCGCCGGTGGCAGGTCTTCGGCGCGAGGTTCCTGTTCGAGCTTGGCCAAGCGTGCCTGAGCCCCCTCTAGTGCAGTGCGTTTGACCTGTTGATCTGCTCGCAGGTCGCGGTCATCCAGAGAGAACAGCTTCTGGCCTTGCCCTACACGGTCTCCTGCTTTTACGTACAGCTGCGTGACCATGCCGGAAACCGCACAACTTACGTCGATGTTTTCAGA
>DASWCA010000136.1:0-1718 GCA_036390355.1 Acidobacteriaceae bacterium | reverse complement strand
AGAACGCCGCTCTCACAACCTGAACCGAAAATTGGACAATCCCACCCGTCGCGACCGTGTTCTAGGTCCTTGGTACGAGCATATGGCGGACGCCCTGCTGTCCGGTCGGCCTGTCATTCGGCGTGCATCCTGTTGAGCGGTACGATGGTGAATCGAAGGCCGCTCATGTCCGGCTCTGTCATAGCCGCGTGCTGTTCGTGCGGACCTACCCGCGCGAGATCCAGGAGATGGTGTTCGATGCCCACGACCGGGCATTCGCGCTGTTCAAGGGCGCCTGCGGGCTTGTGGGGTCAGTGTTACAGAGGGGCCAGTGCAGAGGACCGGCGCGCTGGGACCCATGACCTCGATCTACTTCCGCGATGCGGATGGCAATCTCGTCGAGATTAGCGCGTTATGGAAGCTATGACCTGCCACTGAGTTTTTCCTCCACGGAGGATTAGAGCCCGGCCCTGCTGGAGGGACGGACGATGAAGCGTGTCAGGTTCACGGAGGAGCAGATCATTGCGGTTCTGCGCGAGCACGAGGCTGGGGCGAAGACGGCCGATCTGGCGCGCAAGCACGGGATCTCGGAAGCGAAGCTGTACAACTGGAAGGCCAAATACGGCGGCCTGGAGGTGTCGGAGGCCAAGCGGCTGCGAGCCCTCGAGGACGAGAACCGCAAGCTGAAGAAGCTCTTGGCCGAATCGATGCTCGACAACGCGGCCTTGAACGAGCTGCTATCAAAAAATGGTAGGGCCCGCCGCCGCCGAGGCCCATGATGCCCGCCTCGACCTCGGCCAAGATCGCGTCGCTGTCGGGCCCAAGGAAACTCTGGCTGACAAGCCGCGGATTCATGCGATCCCTTTCCAGGCGCGGAGCGGCGCGCGCACACTGGCGAAACGTTCGATGGATACGGATTTCTCCGCGCGCCTGCGCTAGCAGAGTCCGACCGCGCAACTACGCGGCTTCGCCGGTCTCCACGTTATCGTTCGCGTCGTCTTCATCGTCGACGGGTTCTCCTGTCGGCTCGGAGAGTTCAGCGGAAACAGCTGGTGCCTTCCCCATCGCCATACTGATCAACTCCAGAAGAGCTTTGTGCCGCGCTTCAAAGAACGCGTCAAAATTGTCTCCGCGCAACGCTTCCGGCGAAATCAGGTGCGTCGAAAGGATTTCGTCCATCGTGGTGATGGTGACATTGCCACGCTTCTCAAGGGCCAGCAGATATTTAGATGGCGCTGCACCACCGATGATCCGATTTGTTCTGGCTGACAGCGCCGTCTTGTTGATAACGCAATCCATACGTTTCCGCTCTATCTCTTGTTTTTTGCACCAAGCCTGGGGGAAGATGTGATGAATATCGATTTTCTCCTCTTCGTAGGTCTGAAAGCTGATCGGCACGTCGGTGAGGAATTCTCGTCCGCCCCTCTGCATGAGAAGAGCGTAGATGCCCTTGTAGGCGGCGCTGTTCCGCGTGCGGAGCGTGAGAAGACGACCGGGGTTGAAGCTGGCGTCGCGCACCGTTGTGGGCGGCGCAACGCCACCCCGAATCCAGCTCAAACACTCGGGAAGATCGCGAGCATGCCTGCTCTCGACAGCGCCGCCGTAGAGCTCACCGAGCACGCCACACCAGTACCATAGACGGACCTTCTGTTTGATGCCGATCTCCTCCCAACTGTCACCCAGTTCCGCGAGAATGGCAGCGAGGGGCACAAGCTGCGTCTGGTAGGGCAGGTCGCGAT
>DASWCA010000135.1:0-6429 GCA_036390355.1 Acidobacteriaceae bacterium | reverse complement strand
GCGGCGGGTATGCCCTTGGTGTCGCCGTCGAACTTGCCGATCGCGGTTCCGCCGAGCGCGAAGACGCTGACGGCATACTTCTGCTGCAGGCGCACACGGTAGGTCGGGCCGGCGAGGAATGGGTACTCGGAGATCTGCGGGTTGGGGATGTTATAGATCGTGTTGCCAACCTTGGCGTTGCCGTATCCGCCGCGCAGTTCGCCGGTGATTCCGAGCTTCTGGTTGAGGTAATACGTGGTGTTCATCCAGAAGGCGATTTCGCTGTTCTTCTGCAGAGTCTGCCCGGAACGGAAGCGGATATAGCCGCCGCCGCCCCCGACCTCCCAGCGATGGGTGTAGGTCTCTGTGATCTGCTTCGCGATGCGCGCCCTGCGGTTCGCGTTGGTCTCGCGGGTCGATCTGCGGGGGGCTTGCGCCTGGGCGGAGGAGCACGCCAGAACGGCGAGCGTCAAAATCAATACTGCTGCTAAGGGCTGTGTGCTCACGGTGAAACGGGACGGCGATCGAAACATCAACGAGGACTCCTGCGCGCGCTTACTTTTGGTAGTCGCGTACTCTGTTCTTAATGCCGTTGAGGCGTGGCTGGCGCGGAGGACTTCTCCACCCGCGGTCATTTCCTTATTAGAACATCCAGCGCGCCATCTTGGGGCGATTGCAACCGAAGGAGAGGGGTACCGTGGCAAAGAGCAGGGGCTCGGGTGGTGGTTTCGGCAAGGTTCTGCTGGGATTTTGCATGGCGATTGTGCTGATTGTATGCGGGGGCGCGGCGTATCTGCGGTGGGGATCGCCGCCGGTTGCGACCGCCGATAAGCCGTTTCCTTATGAGAAGTCGATTGTGAGCGCCCCGTTGAATGGGCGGATCGATCGCGAGATGAAGACTCCGCCGTTCGGGACGAGCGAGGATGTTTACGAGGCCGGGGCGAAGATCTACCGGGCTCAATGTGCAGCCTGCCATGGAACACCGGGCCACGACGTTGCGTTTGCGAAGTACATGTATCCGGCCACGCCTCAGTTGTGGAAGAAGCACGCCAGGGGCAATGTCGTGGGGGTCAGCGACGACGAAGCGGGCGAGACTTACTGGAAGATCTTCAACGGCATCCGGCTTACGGGCATGCCGGCGTTCAACCATGTGTTGACGGACACGCAGATGTGGCAAGTATCGCTGCTGCTGAAGAACGCCGATCAGCAGTTGCCCGACCCGGTGAAGAAGATTCTGACGACGCAGTAATACGGACGACCACGGATTTGCACGGATGAGACCGGATTAAGGACGCAAACTAGTTCCGCGTTTTTTCCTGTCCGTGTTATCCGTGGTCGAGTGTCGGTTACTTCAGGCTGTAAGAAATAGCCGTGACGAACTGGAAGCTATTTTTCTTGAAGCCGACGGCTGGATTGTTGAGGAAGTTGTCGGTGGACGTGAGGGTAAGGCTCAAGCGTTTGAAGACCGGCATCAGAAGCCCCACCGAGCCTGTTGCGGAGTAGGCGTGGAATTCGTTCCAGGCGGGCAGGATGCTTAGCGATTCGGTGAAGAGGAGTTTGCGCGGCAGACTACGGTGGTAGGCCTCTGAGATCGTTGAACCGATGAGGTTCTTGTTGCTGGCCGGCGTCTCGAAGGCTTCCTTTTCATACTGAACGGTCCCCTTCACATCCAATTGGTGCTTGGGATTCTTGAAGGCGGACCAGCCGACGCCGCCGCCATAGACCTGCTGCAAAATGAGGCCCTGCGCGTAGTTGTGGTCGAAGCTGGTCTGCGCGAGGGCGAAGTACTTCGGCGAAAAATACTCGTCGCGTTCGGCGTCCGTATGGAAGATGCTGGTGCGGGCGATGGAGGGCGGCGTTGGCGGCGTAGTCTGCGGAATGACCGGCGTGGTGAGCTTGCCGTAGGTCTCCTGCAGGTTGAACGTGCTGCGATTGCGGGGCGGCAGATAGGGGACGGCGGGGATAGCTCGCGCCAGGGCGATTCCGGCGGTGTAGGTCGACCCATTGTCGGTGGAGCGAACGATGGTGGCGCCGCCGTTGACCGCGCCGCCCCATCCGTAGAGCGGGCCGGGTTTCTTCTCCAACTCCAGGTCGTAGGTGGGCTGGTCGATGATGTAGGCGATCTGATTTTCGGGAACGGTCTCGGGGAACTCGGTCGGAGAGGCAATGGTCAGATTGCCGCTGCCGTAGATGAGCGTTCCGGGGTTGACGTTCCTGCGGGTTACGGGAATGTCCTTGCGCAGGACGGCGAAGCTGCCGCTGGAGTGCAACTCCTTCACTTTGTCGAGCGACACCGTGATTTCGCCCGCCATGTCACTTTTGAACAGGATCGAGTTGCCAACGCCGCGCTCGAGGACGCCGCTCAACTGGTCGCCATTGGTGAAGACGATGACGTCGGGCGATGGCTTGGGTACCGGGGCCTTTGACTGGGCGCGGGCGAAATTGGCCATAGAAGACGCAGCAATCGCGAGGAGAACGACCTCGAAAAGGGCCCGCACCATTCCAGCATGATTTTGACGATGTCTGCCAATGAGTCTCATGAGTTAAAAATAGCGTAGCCTTATCGTCAGAGGGCTCTGGTTATGAATCCTGTTGTGCGTGCGATTGGAAAGGTTCTTCGCCTGGTTGGAATTTCGAGCCCGGAGGATTCGGTTCCGAAGCCGAAGAACGCGTCCGACCCGCCGTCGTGGCGCAATTCATTGCCGCCCAAGCCGGAAGATCGCACCCGTTGAGCTGTGACGCACGTTACGCGTGTGCGGGTATGAGCGGGGCTACAATTCGGCTATGAACGGCTCTGTTGTAGACGTCGCCATCGCTGGCGGCGGCATTATTGGCTTGTCGATCGGCCTGGAATTGCGGCACCGGGGACTCTCGGTTGTCGTGATTGACCGGCAACAGGCGATGAGTTCCGCGTCCTGGGCAGCGGGAGGGATGCTGGCGGTTCATGATCCGCAGAACCCTCCGGAACTGCTGCCTCTTTCTCTGCGAAGCTGGGAGCTTTACCCCTCTTATCTTGAGCGGCTGGAACAGTTGTCCGGCAAGAAGGTGCCGCTGCGCACCCGGCGGGCGATGCAGTATGTGGAGTCCGCGCGCGTATCGGCCGATGTGGTTTCTGCGGCGGAGATCGCTGAGTTTGCGCCAGGACTGGATGTGTCGGGACACACGTTTGAATGGCTTGACGAAGGCAGTGTCGATCCCAACGATCTTCGCGAGGCGCTGCCAGCGGCGTTTGTCGCGGCCGGGGGGACGCTGCTTGAAGAGACGGAGATGTTGGGCGTCGAGAGCGTGACTGGCGGCGTGTTTGTGACGACCTCGCGAAGACATGTCTCCGCGCATATGTTTGTGAATTGCTGCGGAGCGTGGGCAGGCGAGGCGGAGCGCGGCCTGGGCGGCTTACCGGTCGTACCGGTGAAGGGCCAGATGGCAAACCTCAGGTGTGCTCCGGAACGCCTGCGCTGCGTGGTGCGCGCGCCAGGGATTTACCTGGTTCCCCGCGGCGATGGACGGGTGACGATTGGCGCCACCATTGAGCATGTGGGATTTGACGAGAGGGTCGAGGAGCCGTCGATCCGCAGGATGGCGGCGTTGGCGCTGAATCTGCTGCCTGAGGCCGAGGCTCCGCCGGAGATGGATATGTGGGCCGGATTGCGGCCGGGAACGCCAGATGGGTTGCCGATTCTGGGAAGAGCGGCCAAGGAACACTGCTGGCACGCGACCGGGCACTATCGTGATGGAATCCTGCTTGCGCCGGTCACAGGGCATGTGATGGTGCAGGCAATGCTGGGGGAGACTCCGGATGTGGCGTTGGGCGATTTTGCGCCCTCGCGATTTTGAGGTGCTGTAGAAATGGATCGCCTTGTTTTGAATCGCTTCTTACGCTATATTGAACGGTTATCGGCCACAGCTCTTCCATTGGTTCACCTTGCTAAATCCAAGTGCCTGAATGGAGTGCGTTTCCCGGCCCGTCCAATGGGCGCTTCCCGCAAAATTTGGTCTTGCCAATTGTTATTGGATAGGCTTACTATCCGTTTCGGTTCGGTACAGAGCGCCTTCTGCGCCCGCGCCAGAACAGAGGCAATCTTGCAGCTTCCTGAAATATCCATCGGACCCCGTTCCAACGGTGATCGGGTAGCTTACTTTGTCTGAAAAACACCTTTCCCACAGGGAAGGGACAGATTTTACTGCGCTTGGAGTGATACGACGATGGCATGGTACGCCTATTGCATTGCAGAGAGAAACGCATTTCCGGAACTTTGCCGGCACCGCCGCCCGATGCCACTCACAGGAGTTACAGGCCTTTTTGGGAACCAGACGTTCTTATTTCCAGCAAGTGATCTTGCAGTCATCGTCTCTGAACACACTCCGGAAGATGCAGCACGGATGGATCAGAGTGCAGCAAAAGACCACGCCCGCGTGATTGCGGACTGTTTCAAGCTTTCCACAGTGCTTCCTTTCCGTTTCGGCACGAGTTTCCCGGATGACGACGCGCTGCGGCGGTCGGTGCGCTCGAACCAGCGGCACTTCACGGCGAATGTGGAGCGGCTGCGGGGCAAGGCGGAGATGCACCTGAAAGTTCTGGTGGACGACACCTGCCCTGGCAACTCGCTCCGTGACATGACGGTTGGCCAGCAGTACCTCACGAGTCTTCGTGAGAGCGCGATGCGGCAGAGGGAACGTCAGTCGAAAGCGCGCGCGCTGTCGGTCCAGATGCACCGTATGTTTCTGCCCATCGCCGAGGAGATCACCTGCAAGCGGATGGAGTCGGGAAAAATGCTTCTCGACATCGCTCACCTGATCGATAACAAGACGGTGGAGCGGTATCAGAACAAGTATTCGTCGGCGACGCTGGAGTTGAAGGAGTGCCGGATGCAGCTTTCCGGTCCTTGGCCGCCGTACCACTTCGTTCAGCGTCACACGCCGGTACACAACGCATAGTTCGACCCACAACAGCATTCATGCCGGCCGCTCTCTCCGCTTTCTGCGGATCGAGGGCGAGCCGGTTTGCTGTATCCATCCACTCTTCTTCCCGGCCGCTATAGAGTAGACAGCATGGGTTTATTTTCCAGGAAGATGAAGCAGGAGCATAAGGTCATGCTCCAGCACGAGCGCGCGGCGGGCATGTTGCAGCCGGAGTATCACCGGGCGACGCCCGAGTGTCCCGAACCACAGCGCTGGAGCATGATCGACTCGATGACCGCTGAGGTCGAAGTGCTGGAGTTTATCGCCACGCTGGTGACAACGATCAAGCCGCGGCTGGTGGTGGAGACGGGATCGTTTCTGGGCGTGTCGACCGAGTGGATTGCGCGGGGGCTGGAGAGGAACGGCTTCGGGAAGGTGATCAGCTGCGAGTTTGATTCGGTGGTTTTCGCGAAGGCGAAGGCGAGGATTGAGGCTTCGCCGCTGCGGCAGTGGATTGACCTGCGCAACGAGTCGAGCCTGGAGATGCAGGTGGATGGGACGATCGACTTCCTGTTTTCGGACTCCGACATGCCGATTCGCGAAGCTGAGGTGAAGCGGTATCTGCCGCAGATGAATCCGAATGGCGTGATCCTGATGCACGATGCCAGTTCACATCTGGAGGTAGTGCGTGCGGCTGCACTGAAAATGGAGGCGGAGGGGTTGATTTCGGTTGTGTTGTTGCCGACTCCGCGAGGGCTGGTGGTGGCGCAGCCAAAGGTGGGGCGGAGCTGATCTTAGCTTGAGGCTGAGGGGCAATGTCTTATGGCTTCCACGATGATGCCGACGAACGCGTACGTGGCAGCATTCGCAAGAAGCACAAAACCGAGACTAACCGCATGATGGCGTAAGAGCATGATTGGGCAGGTGAGATCGGCGAGGGTCGATAGGACACCAGGCGTGGCCAGAGTATTTGTGCGCGTTGAAACGACATAGATTGCCCAGAAGATCGCGACGAGAACGCCTGCGCTTGCCCAGATTGCAATCCTGCTTTTCACTGCTTGACTCCTGTCGGTCACATCTCAATAGTCCCACCAACTGATTCAAACTTCAATTCAGCTAAAACTGGACCATTCGAAGTGATTTCAAATCATTCACAGTTAGGATGAAAGTTGCCTGGTGAGTACGCCGGATGGCGAGTCTGAGGGAGAAAAGTTCGCGATGAAGGTGCTGGTGATTGGTGGAGGTGGGCGTGAGCATGCGATTGTTTGGTCGCTACGCAAGTCAGCGCGGGTGACTGAGGTAGTATGCGCGCCGGGGAATGCCTGCATTGCGCAGAGCGCGCGGTGCGTGCCGGTAAACGTCGGCGATCTGGCCGCGATGGTGGCTGTGGCGGAGGCGGAGCGACCTGCGCTGACGGTGGTTGGGCCCGAGTTGCCGCTCTCGCTGGGGCTGGTAGATGAGCTGATGCGGCTTGGGTTCCGCGTCTTCGGGCCGACGAAAGCTGCCGCGCAGTTGGAGACGAGCAAGTCGTTTGCGAAGGAGTTCATGCAG
>DASWCA010000134.1:0-8913 GCA_036390355.1 Acidobacteriaceae bacterium | reverse complement strand
CCCTCGCATCCTACCCGGCTTCAACAGCTCATCGCCGTCGGGCGAGGTCACCGCTCCGGTCGTCTACGCCAACTACGGCAGGCTCGAAGACTTCCAGCGGCTCGCTGAGCTCGGTGTCAGCGTAAAGGGCAAGATCGTGCTGGTGCGCTATGGCGGAGATTTTCGCGGTGTCAAGGTCTACCTCGCACAGCAGTACGGAGCCAAAGGAGTCCTCATCTACTCCGATCCGATCGATGCCGGCTCGAAGGTGGGGCAAGCGTATCCTGACGGGCCGTGGCGCCCCGATTTCGCCGTGCAACTTGGCTCCGTCCAGTTCATGCCGATCTATCCCGGCGATCCCACAACGCCCGGCATCGCCTCCACGCCCGCGCTTCCACCATCCAAGCGCATCCCCGCGGACAAACTCCAGTACGACCTGCCCAGCATTCCCGCCAATCCTCTCTCGCCAGACGATGCAGCCCCCATCCTGCATGCGCTGGGCGGACCGGCTGCGCCTCGCGACTGGCGCGGCGGGCTCGGCTTTCCCTATCACGTCGGTGGGGGCACCGCGCCCGTCACCGTCCACATGCGCCTCGCGCAGGACGCCCGCCTGCGCACCATCTGGGATGTCATCGGCAGGATCCCCGGCGCATCCGACCCACACCACTGGGTCATTGCCGGCAACCATCGCGACGCCTGGGCATACGGCGCCGCGGATCCCGGCGGTGGCACCGCTGCGATGCTCGAGGCAGTGCATGGCCTCGGCGTCCTTCTACACCAGGGTTGGAGACCGCGCCGCACCATCATCGTCGCCAGTTGGGACGCGGAAGAGGAAGGCCTGATCGGCTCAACCGAATGGGTCGAGCAGCACCCCACGGAGATGGCCGAGGCAGCCGCCTACTTCAACATGGATGTCGGCGTCTCCGGCCCCATCTTCAGCGCCGGCGCAGTGCCATCCCTGCGCCAGTTCCTCCGCGAGATCGCCGGCGAAGTTCCGTCCCCTGCGGGAGGCACCGTCCTCCAACAATGGAACCAGGATGAATCCGAGGGCCTGGGCAGCCGCCATCCAGCCGCATCAGGCAACCAGCCCGCGGACGCGCCCGGCGACAGTGTGCACGTCGGCGATCTCGGCTCCGGATCGGATTACACACCCTTTCTGCAACACGCCGGCGTACCCTCCACCGACATCGGCTCCGACGGCCCCTTCGGCGTCTATCACACCGTCTACGACGACTACGACTGGTTTGTCCGCTTCGCCGACCCAACCTTCGCGTACACCCAGCAGCAGGCGCGAATCTTCGGCCTGGAGCTGCTGCACATGGCCGACGCCGACGTCCTCCCCTACGACTACCAGGTTTACGCACAGGAGATTCACGGCTATCTGGATCAGGCTCGCAGCGCCGCCGCTGGACGGAAACTTAACCTCGACTTTGCCGCCGCCGTCGCCGCCTCCAACAGATTCGCCGCAGCCGCCCACGCCGTCCGCCAACGCCAGCTTACCCCGCCGCCGGATACCGCCGCGCTCGACCGCGCACTCGTCTCCGCGGAACACGCCCTGCTCATCCCCGCAGGCCTCCCCCGGCGTCCGTGGTACCGCCACAGCATCTACGCGCCCGGCGAATTCACCGGCTACGCAGCCGTTGTAATTCCAGGAGTAACCGATGCAATCGAAGCGCTCGACGCCTCACGCGCCCAGGCGCAGCTTGCCGCGTTGGCGCAGGCCCTGGACCGCGCCGCCGCGGCACTCAATACCGCGATGAACTAGCGCCCGCCGCGCCCGTCCAAAAGCTACAACTTGCGCACCACACCCTAATGCGTCCGTGCTATTCCCCGCGCCCCACACTCGGCGGATCATAGCAATTGGAAGCGCACAATCCTTCCGAACAGGAGCACCACGCAATGGTCCACGATCTGATTCTCGCCGCAGCGTTTCTCGCAATGATCATCGCCCCCGCCGTCATGACCATGCCGGCAGATAGGGACGAACGAGACTCGCTATGATCCAGGCCCGCGCATTGGAGCCCTCCCCGGACCTCTGCTGCCTGCCCTCGCCACACCGCATTCCCCAGGGCGTCGCCGGCATGGCGTTCAACTTCAGCAAGATAGAAATCTCACACCACCCGCCCCAGCGCAAAGCCCAGCCGCAGCCGCAACCCGCGCCGCCATCGGCCGTACGCGCGTAGCACCGAAGTTTCGCCGGCAATTCAAAGCGGCGGCAACAAAAACGAAGGCCGCATCCACAACGGGATGCGGCCCATCGTTTTTCTGTGACTATCCCCGCAACGCCATCTGGTCCGTCATGATCTGCGTCAGGTCCGGCTTCTTCAGCCCATGCTCCTGCTCGTTGAACTTATCCACCTTGCTCGACCAGTTCATGCTGCAGAACTTCGGCCCGCACATACTGCAGAAGGCTGCTTCTTTGTAGTAATCGTCCGGCAGAGTCTCGTCGTGCATCGCCCGAGCCGTCTCCGGATCGAGCGACAACGCGAACTGCTTGTCCCAGTCGAACGTGTACCGCGCATGGCTGATCGCATCGTCGCGATCCCGCGCACCCGGCCGCTTCCGCGCCACGTCCGCCGCATGAGCCGCAATCTTGTACGCGATAATCCCGTCCTTCACATCCTTCTCGTTCGGCAGCCCCAGATGCTCCTTCGGCGTCACGTAGCAGAGCATCGCCGCGCCGTGCCACCCGATCATCGCCGCGCCAATCGCCGATGTGATGTGGTCGTAGCCCGGCGCTATATCCGTCACCAGTGGCCCCAGCACGTAGAACGGCGCGCCGTCGCACAGCTCCACTTCCTTATCCACCTGCAGCTTGATCTGGTCCATCGGAATGTGCCCCGGGCCCTCGATCATCACCTGCACATCGCTCTTCCACGCCTGACGTGTCAGCTCGCCCAGCGTCTTCAACTCTGCAAACTGGGCCTCATCGCTCGCGTCGGCAAGACACCCCGGCCGCAGGCCATCGCCCAGCGAGTAGCTGACGTCGTACTTCGCCATCACCTTCGTGATGCGATCGAAGTTCTCGTACAGGAAGTTCTGCTTGTGGTGCGAAGTCATCCATTGCGCCAGAATCGCGCCGCCCCGGCTCACAATGCCGGTGATGCGCTTCGCGACCATCGGGACGTACTGGATCAGAACACCCGCATGAATCGTGAAGTAGTCCACGCCCTGCTGCGCCTGCTCCTCAATCACCTCGAGATACAGATCGATATTCAAATCCTCGAGCTTCTTCACCCGGGCCAGCGCCTCGTACAACGGCACCGTCCCGATCGGCACCGGCGAGTGCCGCAGAATCTGCTCGCGGATCATCGGAATATCGCCGCCGGTCGACAAGTCCATCACGGTGTCCGCGCCGTAATGCACCGCCGTGTGCAACTTCCGCAACTCCTCATCGACATTCGACACCACCGCCGAATTCCCGATGTTCGCATTGATCTTGCACAGCGACCCCACCCCAATCGCCATCGGCTCCAGCTCCGGATGGTTGATGTTCGCGGGAATGATCATTCGCCCCACGGCAACCTCGTCGCAGATAAACGCCGGCTCCACCTTCTCCACCTGCGCGACGTACGCCATCTCTTCAGTGATCAGACCCTTGCGCGCAAAGTGCATCTGGCTCATGTTCGTGTCGCCGGTGCGCGCAGCCTCTTCCCTGCGCTTTACGATCCACTCCGACCGCGGCGCCGGAACCTTGTAGCCGTTCCCCTGCGCAGCATGTCCATTCCCGTTGGCGCGATGGCCATTCCCATTTTCACTCATGACGACCCTCTTCACTTTTGGATTGGCGTATCTGACTTAAAATGCCCACTCGCCCCAACCTGTTCACTCAAAAGTATACGCCGCAAGGACCCGCGTCCCGCCGCCCTCCCTCGATCCTCGAACCGCGAACCTTGAACCTCAGTTCACTGATTCACGCCGCTGGCCAGGAACCCGCCATCCACCACCAGGATCTCCCCGGTCACAAACGCCGAAGCATCGCTCGCCAGGAACACGGCCGACCCAACCAGCTCTTCCGTCTTCCCAAAACGCCCCATCGGCGTCCGCATCCGCAGTTCCTTGCCGCGCTCGCTCTTATCCAGCAACTCCGCATTCAGCGCCGTGCGGAAGACTCCCGGCGCAATCGCATTCACCGTCACTCCCTGCGAACTCCACTCCACCGCCAGCGACTTCGTCAACGCGCCCACGGCCGCCTTGCTGCATGCGTAAGCTGTCACTTCCTTCAGACTGACAAACGTGTTCAGCGAAGCAATATTGATGATCCGCCCATACCCGTTCGCCAGCATATGTTTCCCGAAGATCTGGCACGCGCGCAGCGTCCCATTCACATTCGTGTCCATGATGTCGTCCCACAGGTCCTCAGAAAAGTCGACGGTCGGCGCGCGCTTGATCTTGCCCGCGCAGTTGATCAGAATATCGACTTTGCCCCACGCTTTCACCGTCTCATCCAGCAGCCGTTCGAGCGTCGCCCGATCGCCCACATCCGAGGTCAGCCGCAGCGCTTTCTGCCCCTTCGACTCAATCAGCGACGCAGCCTCATCCACCTGCTCCTGCCGCCGCGAACTCGCCACCACGTCCGCGCCGGCTTCTGCCAGGCCCACGGCCATCGCCAGGCCAATCCCCGACGTTCCCCCCACCACAACAGCCGTCTTGCCTGTCAAATCAAACAACGAACTCGCCATCGAAATCTTTCCTCTCTCAATTCTTCAAAGGTTGTCATTCTGAGCCTGAGTGAAACGAAGGGGAAGAATCCCCGCATTTGCCTTTCTGCAACCAAAGACTACCGCTGAATCCTCGCCGACCCGCCTGCCGCAAACGACTCCACCTGGTCCAGCGTCGCCATGGTCGTGTCGCCCGGGAACGTCGTCATCAACGCACCATGCGCCCATCCCAGCTTGATCGCCTCTTCCGGAGCCTGCCCGCTCAGCAGTCCATAAATGAACCCCGACGCGAAACCGTCGCCGCCGCCAACCCGGTCCAGCACCTTCAGCTCAGCCGTCGGCGCGTACACCGGAGTCCCGTTCACCCACGCCACCGCGCTCCAGCTATGGTGATTCGTGTTGTGAACCTCGCGCAGCGTCGTCGCCACCACTTTTGTCTTCGGGAAGCGCTTCACCACCTGCTCCATCATGCCCAGGAACGCGCTCGTATCCAGCTTCGAACTTGCCGTCTTCGCGCTCGCCGCAACCTCCGGCCCGTGGAATCCAAGTCCCTTCTGCAGGTCCTCTTCGTTGCCGATCAGCACGTCGACATTCTCCACAATCTGCCCCAGAACCTCGTGCGCGCGCTTCATGCCGCCCTGCGGCTTCCACAGCTTCTCGCGGTAGTTCAGGTCCAGCGACGTCACCACGCCCGCCTCGCGCGCAGCTTTCATCGCCTCGATCACCAGCGCCGAAGTCGACTCCGACAGCGACGAAAAGATTCCTCCCGAATGGAACCAGCGCACACCATCCGCAAAGATCGCCTTCCAGTCGAAATCGCCCGGCTTCAACTGCGCCGCGGCCTCGTCCGAGCGGTTATAGAACACAATCGGCGCGCGAATTCCAAAGCCCTGATCGCTATACACCGTCGCCATATTCGGCCCGCGTACGCCGTCATGCTTGAACTTCTTGTAGAGCGGCTTCACGCCCATCGCCAGAACCCGCTCCGCGATCAGATCGCCAATCGGATTCTCCACCATCGCGCTCGCGATTCCGGTGCTCAGCTTAAAGCAGTCCGCCAGGTTCGCCGCAACGTTGAACTCGCCGCCGCTTACATGCACCGCAAAATTCGTAGCCTTGCGGAACGGTATAATGCCCGGATCGAGCCGGTGTACCAGCGCACCCAGCGAAAGCAAATCCAGCGACTTCTTCTTCGGAATTTCAAAACCTAAACTCACAACTTCCTCCTGAATATTTCTCACAGCCTGCTCGTCATTCTGAGCCATTACCAAGGTTCGTCATTCTGACTCGAAGAGCCAGAATCTCAGTAGTTGTCTTTCCCTATCCGCCAATCGGTCCCATCGGTGTAAATCGGTGTTAAGCCTTTGCTTCTACTGCCCCAGAAACACCGGCTTGATATGCCGCTCCCACAGATTCGCGGTCACGTTCTTCGCCACCACATCCTCATTGGCCTCAAGCGCGTCGATATACCGGGGTCCCATCTTCGCCGCAATCTTGAACCCAACATGCAGCAGTTGCCGGAAGCTGGGATTGTACGCCGGATTCGACTGGTCATGCCGCAGTGCCGCGGCGTACTGCTTGCCGGTCCATCCGTTCACCTCGACCGCCGTCGGCAACTTGCTGTCGTCGATGTCGATTACGGTCGCGTACGGTGCCGTCAGCTCGTCCTTATGCGCCAGAGCCTCGGAATAGATATCCTTCGCCACCTGCAGCCCGTTGCCGCCCGACTCCGCCAGCCCGATCAACTCTTCCAGCCAGTTCGTGCCCGCCGTCTTCAGGTGAACGCCCGCGTTGAACTTCTTCGCGCCATCATGAATCGCCTTGTAGATCGAGAACTTATCCGAACCCGAGTGCACGCTCAGCTTCAGATTCTCCGGCAGCCCATAGCGCTTGATGGCATACGCGATCGCCGCCAGATCTTCCTCAAACTCCTTGGCAAACTGCTTCACGTCGCCCACATAATCCACGCCCTTGTTGAAACGTCCCGTGAACTTCGGAGCAATCGTCTGGATGGGAATCTTCTGGTCCGCAATCATCGCCAGGATGATCAGCAACTCCACCGGCGTCTGCGGAAAATCCGTCTCGTCCATCGAGATCTCAGGCACAAAACGTCCCGCGCCCTTGTTCTCCAACAGCAACAGATAAATCTGGCCCGCATGCTGCACCGCCGCCAGGAACTTGTGCGCAACGCCCTCGACAAACGCCTTGTCCGTCTTGAACGGCTCCGCGATTCCGGGAATCTCGACCGTCCCAATCAGTTCGGGATGTGCCGCGATGAATGCCGTCACATCCTCTTCCTTCGCAGGCTGGCCGATCAGATCGGCCACGTCCAGCGTAAAGAAGTCGCTGGGGTCGAGAAAGCGGTCTACCGTCTTCAGATTGATGTGGTCGGCGTCCAGGAAGTAAGGCTTGGTCCATCCCAGTTCCTTGACGGCTGCGTCCGCGGCGGCACGCGTCTGCACAGGCTCCGAACCGATGATCGTGTGCTCGCGGTTGGACTTGTTCCACACCGGAACGACCTCAACGCCGGCATCGGCCGCCAGCATGCACGCTGCAAGTTGGGCCTTCGCCTGGTGGGCAAAACGGTCGCCTACGCCAATAGAAAACTTCGGAAGTGTCAGATTTTCAACCACTGCTATGCTCATTTCCCTACTCCATCTCTTTTTCAGTCCCACTGGTCGAACCAATTCGCAACCGTCACAGCATACTGCGCGGCGAGCCGATCAGCAAATCTGTGACGCTGATCACCTCAGTGAGGTTGTGAACTCTACTTCACAGACCATCTGTTCCGCAATACAAGCTAAACCCTTAACGCTGATCCATTGCGCCGTTACCAAATCCGCATCACTCCACGGGCATCTCAAAGATCGCTTGCCCGAAGACCAACAGATTCCCGTCCGGCGCGACAATCATCACCTCCCGCTGACCATAAACCTGGTCTTTCGGGCCGAACACGTGCCCACCCGGCAGAGTGTCGAGCTTCGGCTTCAACTCCGCCAGCAGTCCGTCCACATCCTCGACATCGATGTAGTACATGAACCGGCGGTTTCCTGGTGGCACCCGCTCGCCCTCCGCCTGGGAGGCCTTCAATATTCGGATCCCCGCCACCTCTCGCTGCACGTAAGCGTAGTCAGACACATGGATCCACGCCTTGAAACCAAGGATGTCTGTAAAAAACGCTACCGCCCCCGCCACGTCCTCCACATGCATAAACGGAGTAATCCGAATGAACTTCCCCATAGCCGCGTCCCCTCCTGAGCGCTGAAAGCGCGTCTTATACCGCAATGGGGCAAAGCCCCGGGTCGTTCCACAGCCAAGGCCCAGCGGCCTGAAAGCTCGCTCTGAAACGCTCAGGCGCAGTCTTATTACACCCCAACTTCCGCGCCCCAAACCATGAGTTAAGACCGCTTTTCCCACAGCGCAACCTTGACACCCCGACTACCATTAAGAGTAGGGACAAAAGAGCGTCGTGTGCCATGCAGGACCTCCACCCCATCCGCGAATCCAGATTCCGCGCTCCGTCTTTGACATCCAGAACCCGCCGCCGGGGATCCATATCCGGTCCAGACTTAACTCCTTTGAAAGGAAGACTTTCGGACTTAAGTATGGGGGAGGGGTACAGCCGGAGGCGTCCCCGCTCAACTCCGGACTTCGCCAGACCATGTCCAGACTTAAGTCCTTTTAAAGGTGTACTTTCGGACTTAAGTACGGGGGGAGGGGTACCCCCAATTTAGCCGTTGAACCGTTCCTGATAGGCCCACAGCCCAAGCCCTGGGTTGGAAACATAGAAGACCTCTTCGCCGTCCACCGTGTTCCAGCCATCCGCAAGCTTTGCCGGATTGTACTTCGCACAGTATTCCACCAGGTCGCCGTACTCGAAGTGCGCGCCCTCAATCTCTTCCCGCGTCAGGTGTCCCGGACAGTACCGGATTCTGAAACGCCCTTCGCTCGACCCGTGGATCAGGTGCGCTGCCGCCGACAGATTGCCCGCCAGCGCCGGATCGTCCTTCACCGCCTCCAGCGTTGCCGGCGTGCCGCAGTAGCCGTACTTGCGAATCAGCTTGTCGATCGTCGGGTCCTCGCCGAACTCATGCACGCCCGGAGCCAGGACGATCAACTCCGCGTTGTCCGCGAGCGCCATCCGGGTGCGGTATACGCTCTTGTTGCCCAGCCAGGTGCTCTTGAACTCATGCGGATCGAGAAAGACGACAGCCTTATGAATCTCGCGGTCCATCATCAGGAAATTGACCTTCAGGCTCAGCTCCGCGGCGCG